>NZ_RQVC01000006.1:0-108679 GCF_003992085.1 Veillonella sp. CHU732 | reverse complement strand
AAGAATAGCACTAGCTATTTGAATAGCTAGTGCTAAGAGCTTTTTATATGAGTAGCCCCCACATTTGACAAAGAGCCTGTGTTTGTATAATTTAGCTAGTAAGGGTCGCTACAAGGCTACTACGCATAAGGGCATTGCTCAGGGGTGGGGGATGTGGAAGAGCACGGTATACTCCTCACAAAGGGTATTTCATAATGTATCGTCTCTTGTAATGCTATGTACTCTGTGGCGGCTATAAGAAAATATGGCAAAGGGAAACGAGCAACACATTCCTTCACAAACGGTATTTCATAATGTTTGTTCAGGAACATGTTGCTCGTTTCTGGCATTTTTATAATTCAGCTAGTAAGGGTAGCCACAAGGCTACTACGCATGACTGCGTTCCTCAGAGAGTTATAGTGTATGTGCTAGTTTGATGTACTCTCTGATGCGTTCGCAGGAGTTGTGGAAGGCTTTTTGTTCGTCTGAGGTTAGGTGCAATTCCAAGATTTCTTCGATGCCGTTTTTGCCGATGATGGCAGGGACGGAGGCAAAGACATTGTGTTCGCCGTATTCGCCTTCTAGTTTGCACGATAGAGGTAATACTTTTTGTTCATCGTGGAAGTAAGCGCGGATAATTTCTGTAACGGATGCAGCGATGCCAAATTCGGTGGAGCCTTTTCCAATGAGGACTAGGTAGCCACCGTATTTCATTTGTTCTACTAAGGCATTTTCATCAAAGGTTGGGAAGCGGTGAGGAAGTTCCTGTTGGAGTTCTTTTAAAGGTTTGCCAGATACTGTGACGTGGGACCAAGGGACCATAGCGCTACCACCGTGTTCACCCATAGCATAGCAAGATAAAGAACGACGATGTACGTGGATTTGCTCAGCTACCAATCGTTGCAAACGAGCGGAGTCCAAGGATGTGCCAGAAGAGATGATTTTATGTTTTGGGTAGTCTAAGTATTCTTGCACATAGGCAGCTACTACATCGGCAGGATTGGAAATGCTAACGATAAAACCGCTGAAACCAGAGGCTTTCACACGAGGTAAAAATTCACGTAACACCTCTACTGTGGAGCCTAGTGTATCTAAGCGATCTTGTTCTGGGGATGGGAGGGGACCTGCAGAAATGACGAGAATATCACAGTCTCCGATATCTTCAGGTTCACAAGCGATAGCTTCCACACGATGTGGTAAGTAACTTACAGCATCATTAATATCGGTGGCTTGGGCAATCGCTTTATCTTTGTCGATATCCACCATGTATAATTGGTCAACCTCACCTTGTGTAGCAAGGGAAAATGCCACGTGGGAGCCCACATGACCAGTGCCGATAATAGCAACTTTTCGTAGTTCTATAGACATATTGTTCCTCCTGTGTTGAATGATTAAAGTAATTAGTAATATGTAATAGGATAAAACTTTTGAGTTCATTTAGTCAATACGTCACTTGCTAATCTATGCAGCCTGTAGGTCGTCACTTATTCTGCTATGTAGCCTGTGGCGATCTATACTAAATATTGCAAAGGGAAGACCGCAACATATTCCTTCTCAAACTGATACAGTGGTTAGGTTTGTTCAGGAACATGTTGCGGTCTTCTTGTATTTGTGCAATTTAGCTAGTAAGGGTCGCCACGAGGCTGCTACGCTTAACTGCGTTCCTCAGGGAGTGGTTTGTGGTGTTTGTTCAGAGCACACCGTGCTCTTCTTGTTTTTTTGATTCAGTCAGTAAATCTCGCCGCAAGGCTGCTACACTTAACTGCGTTCCTCAGAAATGGTGGGAAACATGTGGCACTCTTCTTGCGTTTGTATAATTTTGCTAGTGATAACTGCCACAAGGCTGCTACACTTAACTGCGTTCCTCAGGAATGGTGGGAAACATGTGGCACTCTCCTTGTGTTTGTGTAATTTTGCTAGTGATAACTGCCGCAAGGCTTCTACGCTTAACTACATTCTTTAGAGAGTGGGATTGGTTTTGAGTTTTTTGTAGTACTTCCTAAGAAAACCATAAATTAAGATAGAGTTTCCTGAAACTCATAGTGGTTGTTCGTAATTGGTATGATATATGAGTGGCTATTTATATATAAAGCCTAGGGATTGTATAGTATAATGAATGCATGACAAATTTAGAACTTGAAGAATTAGCGATACAATTAAATATTCCTGCAGTGGGGGTGGCACCTTGGCCATTGCCGGCGGAGGCGTTGTTACATTTGGATACGCCCTATCCTTGTCCGTTTACGAATGGAAGTATTGAAGAACGATTGCAGGGGTCCACGACTATTGCTTCACCGAAGTCCGCTATAGTCTGTTTGTTTCCTTATTATATGCCTAGGGAAGGAGTGACGAATTTAGCTAGGTACTGTTGGGGAGATGATTATCATGTTGTGGTACGACAGTATTTGGAACGACTAGTGGAAGTTTTGCGTGAGCGCTATCCTGATGACATGTACGAGATTCACTGCGATACGTCACCTTTAGCGGATCGGTATATGGCATACTTGGCAGGCTTGGGGTTTTATGGGTGGAACCAAACGTTTATTAACCCTACGTGGGGATCCTATACTGGTATTGGCACTATTATGACGACGTTGGAATTGTCTCCTTCTGTACCGCTTGCACAGAGCTGTCTGCAATGTGGTGCTTGTTTGCGTGCTTGTCCTGGTAAGGCTTTACAAGGAGATCATTTAGATTATCGAACTTGTAAAAGTTATCTCACTCAGTGTAAGGGGGATCTTTCAGAGGAAGAAGAACGAATTATTGGTAAAACACCTCTCATTTTTGGGTGTGATGTATGCCAAGAGGTGTGCCCTCACAATCAGGGGATACCTATGACGCCTATCCCAGAGTTTCAACAGGTTGCATCCTACATTGAGATGGAGGAATTAGAAGGAATGACGAATAAAGAGTTTAAAGCGAAGTACGGCCACAAAGCATGGGCTTGGCGAGGAAAAAAAGTGTTGCTTCGGAATGCGGAGATTGTTAGAAAGGAAAAGCATGAAGGAAAGTAAGTCTGTTTCATTGTTTTTAATTATATTCTTAGGATTGCTCACAGCGGTAACGCCATTGGCGACGGATATGTATTTGCCAGCCTTGCCGATTATGCCTGGTGAACTGGATACATCGGCATCGAATATTCAAATGACCATCGGCATTATGACTATCGGCATTGCATTGGGACAACTCTTTGCAGGGCCTATTAGTGATGTGCTGGGGCGGAAAAAACCGCTCATTGTGGGAAACCTACTTTGCGTAGTAGCTACCATTGTTTGCGCTTATGCACCAAATATTGAAGTACTCTTGCTGGGCCGATTTTTGCAAGGTGTAACAGGTTCCTTTGGAGTAGTTATCTCTAAGGCTATCGCTCGTGACCATGCATCGGGACCGGCTCTGATTAAGTTGTTGGCATCATTGATGATGGTCAATGGATTGGCGCCTGTCATTGCTCCTCTTGTTGGAGGACAAATTTTGGCATACGAAACGTGGCGATTCATTTTCGTCGTTTTAGCAGGATTTTCCCTAATATTATTGATAGGTTCCATTCTATTCCGTGAAAGTTTACCAAAGGAGCAACGTGTAGTAGGTGGTGTTCAAGTGGCGCTCAAAAATTACAAGACGTTGCTGAAAGACAAAGCTTTTTTAGGGCAATGTGGTATTCAATGCTTTGCTTTTGGAGCCTTCTTTTGTTACATTAGTGGATCTTCCTTTGTATACCAAAATATCTTTGGGCTAGATGCACAACAATTTAGTTACATATTTGGTATTAATAGCTGTGGTATTATTCTATTTAGTATGATTAGCTCTCGTTTGAGTAATGTCATTAAGGATTACCAATTATTACAAGGCAGTTTAACTGTGCTCTTCTTAGGGTCTTCTTTGTTCTTAGGCGCTATGGCACTGAATATGCCATTCTTAGTGGTGACCACAATTTTATTCTTTACTGTAGGGATGGTGTCTCTATTCGGGGCGGCTAGCTTTTCTATGGCTATGGCCAATTACGGTCACCTAGCAGGTAGTGCATCTGCCTTATTAGGCTTTTTCTCTATGATGTCTGCGGGTATTGTGTCCCCTATTGTGGGGATCGGAGGGTCACATACGGCAATTCCTATGGGAATCACCATGGTGGTTTGCTCGTTAACGGCGTTGCTCTGTTATTATCGATTTGCTCGACCGGCTATATAGGTATACTTTCATAGCAATGAAATTCTAGGTGAATATAGTGTATAGTCAACTTTTGGCATCGTATTGTATCCTAAGACCATGCGTGTATCTGAAGGAGTGCCATTGTATAGTACATACAATGGTGTATAGATGAAAGATGATAACGATATAGTAGTGGTATTCTATAGTACACAGAATAGTTTATAGATGAAAGGGTGTGCTAGTAGATGACTTAATGATTCGAGATGCTTTTATAATAGATGCAGCAAAGTAGGCTTTCATAGGTGTAGATAGAAAAAATTAGTCCTATTTCGTTGACATAAACAGTGCTTGTCATGTATAATAATTGAGTCATAGTTTGGGTACGCCCAACTATTGCAAGCCGCATGAAGAGGTCAATAATATTTGGCTTCGGCTAGATAACCGCATTCAGCGAGTACGAATACAAGGAGGTGTCATAATGTACGCAATTATTAAAACTGGTGGTAAACAATATCGCGTTTCCGAAGGCGATGTAATCACTATTGAAAAATTGGATGTAGCAGCTGAAGGAACTGTTTCTTTTGACGAAGTTGTAACTGTAGTTAAAGACGGTGATGTTAAAGTTGGTACACCACTTGTGGACGGTGCAAAAGTTACTGGTACAGTACTTGAACATGGTAAAGCGAAAAAGATCTTGGTTTTCAAATACAAAGCGAAATCCAACTATCGTCGTCGTCAAGGCCATCGCCAACCATTCACTAAAGTTCGCATCGAAAAAATCGAGGCGTAAGTATCATGACTCACATTGATGTGAAGCGGAATCGATTAGGGCAAATCATAGAATGTCATTTTCGAGGACATGCTGAAGCAGGTCCTTACGGAGAAGATATTGTATGTGCCGCTATATCCATGCTTTCACAGACATCGATCTTAGGTCTTCATGAGGTGGCTAAGCAATCCATGGAGTACCAAATAGAAGACGGTGAGTTACATATCCTACTTTCAGAACCCATTACTGAAAGAGGACAAACTATATTAGAAACGATGCTTCTTGGTATCAAGAATGTGGCGGATCAATATAGTGATTTTGTTAGAGTGAGTGAACAATAGGAGGTGAACTACATGTTATTCAATATCCAATTACAACTATTCGCATCTAAAAAAGGTGCTTCCAGTACAAAAAATGGTCGTGATTCCGAGTCCAAACGTCTTGGAGTTAAATGCCATGACGGTTCTACTGTAAAAAGTGGTAACATCCTAGTTCGTCAACGTGGTACACATTTCCATCCAGGCACTAACGTAGGTATCGGCAAAGATGATACTTTGTTTGCATTGGTTCCTGGCCGTGTAGCATTTGAACGTGCTGGTCGTTATAACCGTAAAGTTTCTGTATATCCTGTAGAAGCTTAATCATAACACATATGAAAGGTCACTAGATAGCAATATCTGGTGACCTTTTTTGTTTGTTTAGTATAGGATTTTGCCGTTATTACAAATAGGACAACAAGATTTTGTAAAAATGATGTTATATCAGATATGCAGTTTAAGGTTATAGGTTGTAAAAGGACATGACGGTTTCAGAGTGAACAAATGAATAGATGTATATTTCTGTTTATGCATACATAGTATTAGTATTTGCTTTCATAATGCACACTAATTTTATATACATTGATTCATAAGTGGAGTATAATAAAAGAAAGACTATATCTAATAAAATCGGTATAGCGCTTATGTTAAGACAAAGCCTAGAAAGATGTAGGCTATCATAGATCTACTAAGTCAGTAGAAAAGGAGTTTACTATGTATGATGTACACTCTTCCAAGGCGGAAGAATTTATTAATCACGAAGAGATTCTAGCCACATTACAATATGCAGAAGAAAATAAGGAAAACCGTCCTTTATTGGATGCCATATTAGAAAAGGCAAAAACTCGTGTAGGATTAAATCATCGTGAGGCGATGGTACTGTTAGAATGTCCCTTGCCAGAATATAAGGAAAAATTATTTGCTTTAGCAAAAGAGATTAAACAAGCGATTTATGGCAATCGCATTGTATTATTTGCTCCGTTATATTTATCAAACTATTGCATCAATGGTTGTGTTTATTGCCCATACCATGCAAAAAATAAAACCATTACTCGCAAAAAGTTAAACCAAGATCAAGTGCGTGAAGAAGTGATGGCGCTAGAAGCCATGGGGCATAAACGAATTGTTATCGAATCTGGTGAACATCCATTAGAAAATCCATTGGAATATATTTTGGAATGTATTAATACGATTTACTCCATAAAAAAAGATAATGGTGAAATTCGTCGTGTCAACGTCAATATTGCGGCTTGTGAAGTAGAAGATTATCGCAAATTACATGAGGCAGGCATTGGTACGTACACATTGTTCCAAGAAACATATAATAAAGAAAACTATGAAGCCCTTCATCCAACAGGACCTAAGAGTGATTATGCCTACCATACAACGGCTATGGATCGCGCTATGGAGGCAGGTATTGATGACGTGGGCATTGGCGTCCTCTATGGATTGGAACACTACAAATATGACTTCGTAGGCTTGTTGATGCATGCAGAACATTTAGAAGCGAAGTTTGGTGTAGGTCCGCATACCATCAGTGTACCTCGAATTTGTCCAGCTGATGATATCGATGTAGATGATTTCAGTAATGCTGTACCAGATGATATTTTTGAAAAAATCGTAGCTTTGATTCGTGTATCTGCGCCGTATGCAGGTATGATTATGTCTACTCGTGAAAGTCAAGCTATGCGTGAACGAGGGTTAGCCTTAGGTATCTCGCAAATTTCTGGAGGATCTCGTACATCTGTGGGTGGCTATGTAGAAGAAGAACCAGAAGAAGAAAATTCTGCTCAATTTGATACGAGTGACCGCCGTTCCTTGGATGAAATTGTGGAATGGTTATTGCAATTAGGTTATGTACCTAGTTTCTGTACGGCTTGTTACCGTGAAGGTCGTACAGGAGACCGATTCATGGCACTGGCAAAGAGTGGACAAATTTCCAATTGTTGTCAACCGAATGCGTTGATGACATTGAAAGAGTATTTACTAGATTATGCAGATGAGGAAACTAAGGCTGTTGGTGCGGCTGTTATCGACGTGCAATTAGACTCCATTAAAAATGATCTAGTGAAAGAAAAATCCAAAGCTTATATTGCGCAAATGGAAGAGGGAGAACGTGACTTCCGATTCTAGTCAAAATTTAGTGCATAGGGTATAATATTTAATATATAGTGTTTATATATTGAAGTTATAAACAGAAGATTGTGGGAGGACAGAATGGAACAAAAAGAGATGGTTGTTGTCGTTGACTTTGGTGGTCAATATAACCAACTGATCGCGCGTCGTGTACGTGAAAATAATGTGTATTGTGAGGTATATCCGTACAATAAAGCATTAGAAAAAATTAAAGAATTACAGCCAAAAGGTATCATTTTCACAGGTGGTCCTGCTAGCGTATACGAAGACAATGCTCCAAAAATGGAAGCGGAAGTATTTGAACTTGGCATTCCAGTGTTGGGTATGTGTTATGGTATGCAATTCATGGCGCATACATTGGGCGGTCATGTAACGTCTGCAGAAACACGTGAATTTGGTAAAACACCAACTCATGTGGATGTGTCCTCACCATTATTTAAAGGACTTTCAGAAGAAGAAATCGTATGGATGAGCCATGTGGATTATGTGGCAAAAGTGCCAGAAGGTTTCAAAATTGTAGCGCATACAAAAGATTGTCCTGTAGCAGCCATGCAAAACGAAGAGCGCCGTTTATATGCTATGCAATACCATGCAGAAGTGTTGCATACAGAACATGGTAAAGAAATGTTGCACAACTTCTTGTATGAAGTATGTGGATGCACAGGCCAATGGACGATGGCAAACTATGCAAAAACTGCTATTGAAGAGATTCGTAATACAGTAGGTGATGGCAAAGTATTATTGGCATTATCTGGTGGTGTGGATAGCTCCGTAGCAGCGGCGTTAATCTCCAAAGCTGTAGGGGACCAATTAACTTGTATCTTCGTTGACCATGGTTTGATGCGTAAAAACGAAGGTGACGAAGTAGAAGCGGCGTTCAAAGATTCTGGTATGCACTTCATTCGTGTGGATGCAGAAGAACGTTTCTTAACAAAATTAGCAGGTCTTGAAGATCCAGAAGCGAAACGTAAAGCTATTGGTGAAGAATTTATCCGTGTATTCGAAGATGAAGGTCGCAAAATTGGTTCCGTTGATTACTTAGCACAAGGTACGATCTACCCAGATGTAATCGAGTCTGGCACTGGCGAAGCAGAAGTTATTAAGTCTCATCACAACGTAGGTGGGTTACCTGCAGTAGTAGATTTCAAAGGCTTAATCGAACCACTTCGCAACTTGTTCAAAGACGAAGTTCGTCAATTAGGTGCTGAACTTGGTTTGGCAGATTACCTAGTATGGCGTCAACCATTCCCAGGACCAGGTCTTGCGATCCGTGTCATGGGTGAAGTGACAAAAGATAAACTGGACGTATTGCGTGACGCGGATTACATCTTCCGCGATGAAATTGCAAAAGCTGGTTTAGATCGTTCTATTAACCAATACTTTGCGGTGTTAACAAGCACACGCACAGTAGGTGTTATGGGTGACTTCCGTACCTATGATTACACATTGGCGTTGCGCGGTGTAACTACAACTGACTTTATGACAGCTGATTGGGCACGTATCCCTTACGATGTATTGGATACTATCTCCCGCCGTATCGTGAACGAAGTAAACCACATTAACCGTATCGTGTACGATATTACAAGTAAACCACCAGCAACGATAGAGTGGGAATAAAATAAATAGACTGAAAGCCAGCAGAACTTTGGATCTGCTGGCTTTTTTATTTATAATCTCCTTAAAGTATGTTACAATTAATAGAATACGGAATTCTTTATAAGGAGAGGTTCGATGAAATTATTTTCTTCATTAGGAAGAGATTTAGGAATAGATATTGGTACCTTTCACACGCATATTTTTGTGGAAGGTCGAGGGGTGGTTGTATCGGAACCATCTATAGTGGCAACGGATGCAAAACAAGAGAACATTGTTACCATTGGCGAAGATGCGCAGCGCTTATTGTTGCGCAATCCGGAAACATTAGCACCTATGAGTCCTCTGAAAGAGGGCTTTATTGTGGACTATCGTATTGTGTTGTCCATGTTAAAGTATTTTATGAACAAAGCGTCCAAGGCGGTTCGTAGATCCCGTGTTGTCATGGCAGTGCCTTGTGGTATTACCGATGTAGAGCGAAGGGCCATGACGGATGCCATCATTCAGGCGGGCGCTCGGGAAGCACATTTGCTAGAAAGTCCAGTAGCAGCAGCGATTGGTGCAGGACTTCCTATCTTTGAGGCCCGTGGTAGTATGGCTGTCGATATTGGCGGTAGTACTACGGATGTAGCTATTTTATCGATGGGTGGTAAAGTAGCGAGCCGCACATCACGGATTGGTGGTAATGAATTAAACGAAGCCATTTACCATTATATACGTAATGAGTTTTCTATTATGGTATCCGATGAAACAGTGGAAGACATTAAGCAAACTCTTGGTTGTGCGATCGCTCCATCTATCGAAGGAGAATACACTATCGTAGGTCGTCACTCTGAAACGGGACTTACCAAACGCTGTATGATTCGTAAAAGTGAAGTCTATGAAATTTTGCGACAACCGATTGCAGATATGGTGGCGGTTATACGCAGTATTTTGGAAAAAACACCACCTGAATTAGTGGCAGATATTATGGAAAGCGGCATGCTCCTTACGGGAGGTACGTCTTTACTTGAAGGATTAGACCGCCACATCCAAGAGGAACTAGGTATTCCTGTACGCATTGCAGATACGCCAGGCGATACGGTAGCACTTGGTTTAGGCAGAGCTGCTGCAGATGTGCAACGCTTAGAGCGATTATTAGTGGCTAGTAAATTACGAAAGGGGCGATCTTAATGCAACAATCTGAACGAAAATGGTTGACTATGATCGTAATCCTTTGTGCCATATTAGGAATTTTTGGGTACGTGTGGAAACAAAGAACGCAAGTACCAGTGGTGACGGTAACTTTAGAGAACCTAATGGCTCCTTTCACTTATGGAGCCAGTCGTTTCTTATCTGGTTTACATACGGGAATAGCCGTGATAGATAATGGTATCTTGCGTGTGAAAGACATGTCAGACATAGAGGAGCGCAATGCTGAACTAGAACAAAAACAAGTAGCCTATGATGAATTAGTAGCAGAAAATATTCGCTTACGACAGTTATTGAAGTTTCAAGGAGAACAACCTCAATTTGTGTTGTTAGCGGCGTCCGTGGTAACTCGTGATAGAGGCGCCTGGACAGATACTTTCACTATTAGCAGAGGCAGTGCAGATGGAGTAGCGCCGAATATGGCGGTCATTGCTCCGCGCGGTGTAGTAGGTTTCGTGTCTGATGTGTATGAACACTCTGCACGGGTGCAAAGTATATTAGATCCACGATCTGCGACGGGAGTTATCGTACAACGACCGGAGTCTAGAATTGCATCCATACTGAAGGGCAATGGCAATCGCCCTATGGAACCACAAATGGTGAATATCGCTTTAAATGGCGACGTTCTAAAAGGTGATACCATCGTGACCTCGGGTTTTGGAGGTATGTATCCGAAAGGATTATTACTGGGCCATGTGAAAGACATTGTTACCGATGAAGAAGGATTTGTGAAACATGCTGTCATCGACCCTACAGTGGACTTTCAAAGTTTAGAAGAAGTATTTGTAATTGTATCATCATCCATTGCACGACCAGAAGCGCCAAAATTAGAGCCAAAATTGATTCCTCGTACGCAGCGAGATCAAGTAGAAGGGGCTAAAGGGACGGTGCAACAATGAAACGATGTGCTTGGACATTGATGGTATTAGGCGTTATTATTATCCAATCCTTAGTGGTACCTAGATGGTTTTCCTATTCGTGGGCGCCTCATCTATTACTAGATATTGCGTTGGTAGTGACCGTATTGAAAGGCCGGTCTCATGGTATGATGCTAGCCGTTGTAGGTGGTATCGTTCAAGACGTGATGATCGGAAACTATTTTGGATTACATGTGGTATCCTATGCGATGGTAAGTTATATGTTAGGCTCTATGCAAGGCACTGTGTATGAAGAACAATGGTACGCCACAGCTTGGTGGACAGGGGTAGGAGCCGCCTTAGTCATGGCTCTACAAATAGGTTTATTATGGATTGTACAAGAACCAATTGTCATGACCACCTACATTTGGAATCATGGAATTCCTTCGATAGGGATTGATGCCTTAGTAGGCATTGTGGTGCATAAATTAGTATGGCGCTGGGAAGAAAAGGATGAATACATGTGGTAGAAAGGAGAGGCTATGTTAAAAGCACTATATAAAAAGAAAAAAACGACACGCTTTGATGTATTGCTAACCATAGTCGTCATCATTTTTGCTATTTTGCTAGGACGTGTATTTTATCTGCAAGCCATTGAAGGTGATTATTACCGTGGAAAAGCGGAGGGAAATCGACTCCGGATGCTCTCTATGACGGCTACACGGGGATTAATGTATGATAGAAATGGTCAAATTGTGGTCGGTTCACGACCTGCCTATATGGTGTCTATGTTGCCCACTGGAAAGCAGGCGGATCCAAAAGAGCTAGAGCAATTGGCGTCCTATTTACAAATTCCTGTGAAAACATTGGCAGAAAAAATAGAGGCTCATAAGGGTGGCTATGAACCGATCCGATTAGCTAGTGACGTGACCTTAGACAAGGTGACAAAAATTGAAGAACATCGTCACGAATTACCTGGTATTACGGTAGATGTAGAGCCACTTCGCTATTATCCTCATGATACGATGGCATCCCAATTATTGGGCTATGTAGGGGAAGTCAGTGAAGATGAGCTGGCGGAAGCGAAACAAGCAGAGTTAGACGGAACACATACGGGTGGCACCATTGGTCCTGGTACAATTTTAGGTCGTTCTGGGCTAGAGAAAATGTACGATTCTGTGCTACGTGGTGTGGATGGTGGCCGCCAAGTAGAGGTGGATGCCAGTGGACGCCCTGTAGAAGAAGTAGGACGTAAACACACCATACCAGGTCGCAATATTCATTTAACCATTGATTTGAATCTACAAAAAGTGGCTGAAAAAGCTGTTTATGACCAATTAGCAGCGCTTAGAAAACAAGGTATTCCTGCGAAGGGAGCTGCCGTAGTGGCCCTAGATCCTAATACAGGGGCGGTACTCGCCATGGTGAGTGCACCAGGGTTCAATCCGAATTGGTTTGCGAAAGGGATTACTACGGAACAATGGAATCAGCTAAATACAGATGCCAATCATCCTTTTGAAAATAAAGTAGTTACTGGTGAGTATCCGCCAGGGTCTCCTTTCAAAATTATTACGGGGGCAGCGGCCTTAGAATTGAAAAAGGTGACTCCTAATGAAATGATTTATGACAGTGGTAAACACTGGTTAATCGATAAACGAAATGCAGAAGGAGAAGCCTTAGGCTGGCTGGATTTTAATAAAGCTTTGGCGAAGTCAGATAATGTGTATTTCTATGAAATGGGGAATCGCTTAGGCATCGATAATATCGATAAATATGCGAAGATTTTTGGGCTTGGTGAAAAAACGGGAATCAAGTTATATGATGAAGGCAGTGGTAATATTGCTAGTCCCGAATACAAACGAAAAGTATTTAATCAAGATTGGTACTTAGGGGAAACATTCGATGCCGCTATTGGACAGTCTTTCACATTGGTGACGCCGATACAAATGGCAGTGATGATGTCTGAGATTGCTAACGGAGGGATTCGCTATCAACCGTATGTAGTGAGTCGTATCGATAATGCTGATGGAACGCCAGAAGAGATTTTTGGGCCTAAGAAATTAGGAGTCTTGCAAGTATCGAAAGCCGTCATGGATATTGTTCGCAATGGTCTTAGAGACGTAACCTTGGAAGGTGGTACGGCAGGGGAAATTTTTAAAGGCTTATCCTTAGCCGTAGCTGGTAAAACGGGAACGGCGGAAAATGCTACTGGCCGTGACCATGGTTGGTTCGTTGCCTATGCACCGTATGACAAGCCTCGTATCGTTGTAGTAGCTCTGGTAGAACAAGGCGGCTTTGGTGCCGTTTCTGCAGGGTCCATTGTACGCCCTATTTTGGAAGAATACTTTCACATTCCTAAGCCGGTCGTAGTCCCTGCGGATGATAAGAAAGAGGCTGCTAAAAAAGAAATCGCCTCTGGAAAAGAACAAAAGGTAGACTAGGAGTATACTATGTGGCAGAGAATTATACGTGAATGGGATTGGATTTTGGTGCTCTCCACCATCAGCTTGATTATCATTGGTTGTGTTGTTATCGGCAGCGCTACTCATGTCAATCGAGAAGGACTGCAAATTACAGGGTTAGTATCGAAACAATTGCTATTCTTTGGATTAAATATCGTTGCCATTGTAGGTCTGCAATGGTTAGATTACGAGCGCTTGCGCCCTTATGCAAAGTGGATTTATGGTGCTACTATCGTTATGCTTTTGGCAGTTATGGTGGTAGGCACATCGGCACTAGGTGCGCAACGATGGATTCAGATTGGACCTATTACGATACAACCATCAGAATTTACGAAGTTGATGATGATCATTAGCTTGGCAAACATGCTGGAAAGTCGAGTAGGAAAGTTAAATACTTTTAAAGAGCTATTGCCTGTATTCTTATTTTTAGGAATCCCAGCCTTGTTGGTGTTTAAGCAACCAGATTTGGGGACATCCTTAGTGTATGTAGCTATATTAGCAGGCATGCTCTTTGTGAGCGGTATTCGTATGCGGTTAGTGCAAATTATGGTTGGCACTATGGTAGCGCTGTTGCCGTTAAGCTGGTTTGTACTACAAGAGTATCAAAAACAACGGATTATGGTGTTTTTGAATCCTAATGTAGATCCCTTTGGCGCAGGATATCATATTATCCAATCTAAAATTGCAATTGGTTCAGGCTTACTATTTGGTAAAGGGCTCTTTGAAGGAACCCAAAGTCAGTTGAACTTTTTACCGGAAAACCATACGGACTTTATTTTCTCCGTGGTGGGGGAAGAATTAGGTCTTCTAGGTTGTTTTGTGGTCTTAGGATTACTATTGGTGGTTGTGTATCGTAGTTTCTTAATTGCGAAACGCTCGGTAGATCCCTTTGGTATGTTGATTGCCACAGGTATTGGCTCCATGCTGTTATTTGAAGTGTTAGTCAATGTAGGCATGACGACAGGTATTATGCCAGTAACAGGGATCCCATTGCCTTTCATCAGTTATGGTGTTAGTGCTTTGACCACCAATCTATTGAGTATAGGTTTATTATTAAATATAGTAATGCGTCAGAAAAAACGCATGTTTTAATTGTTAGAAATGAGGCTTATGCCTCTAGTGAGGTTGTATGATTCACTTAGATCCATCATGGTTACAACATGTGGAAAAACCGGCTCGCTATACCGGAGGGGAATGGAATAGCATTGTAAAAGACCACAGTACAGTGGATGTGACAATGGCCTTGGCATTTCCTGATGTATATGAAGTAAGTATGAGCCATTTAGGAATAAAAATTTTATATGGTTTGTTAAATGAACGTCAAGATGTGGTGGCTGAGCGTGTCTTTGCGCCTTGGCACGACATGGAAAAGGAAATGCGAGACCGTACGATTCCTTTATTTTCCTTGGAAACAAAAACACCAATTCGGGAATTTGATCTATTGGGATTTACATTGCAATATGAAATGAGCTATACCAACATCTTGAATATGCTGGATATGGCAGATATCCCTTTCTATAGCAAAGATCGAGATATGTCTTTCCCATTGCTATTAGCAGGGGGACCTTGTGTATATAATATTGAACCTATTGCAGATTTTTTTGATATCGTGTCTATCGGTGAATCGGAAGAATGGCTTGTAGAATTTGTAGAACTATTTAAAGCAGAAAAAGTGAAAGGGTTTCCAGGCGGTAAAGAGGCATTCTTGCGCAAAGCAGCCTTAATTGAAGGGACCTATGTGCCTGCTTTATATGAACCAGAATACACAGAGGACGGTCATTTTAAAGGATTAAAAATTTTGGCAGAGGAAGCGCCATCAGTAGTAAAAAAACGTATCGTCGAAGATGTGGAACACTCCTATTATCCGACAGCGCCGATTGTGCCATATTTAGACGTAGTCCATGATCGGGCTGTATTAGAATTATTCCGTGGTTGTTTGCGAGGCTGTCGTTTCTGCCAAGCTGGTATGTTATATCGTCCTGTTCGTGAAAGAACGCCGGAACGATTATTACAAATGGCAAAGGATATTATCGCCAATACGGGATATAATGAAATTTCTTTAATGTCTCTAAGTTCTGCCGATTATTCTAAATTGCCGGAATTAGTGGATATGCTGATGGAAGAATTTAAAGATAAACAAGTCAGCGTTAGTTTACCATCTTTACGTATTGATGCATTCTCTATTGATATTGCAAAAAAAGTGCAGCAAGTGCGTAAAAGTGGCTTAACCTTTGCTCCAGAAGCAGGCTCTCAACGTATGCGTGATGTGATTAACAAAGGTGTTAGTGAAGAAGATTTGATGGCAGCCTGTGAAAATGCTTTCAAATCTGGTTGGAATACAGTAAAGCTCTATTTCATGATGGGCTTGCCAACAGAAACCGACGAAGACGTAGCAGGCATTGCTGACTTAGCTTATAAAGTATTGGATTTACATCGTGATATTACAGGTAAACGTAATGGCAAGGTGACAGTGAGTTGTTCTTTCTTCGTACCGAAAACACACTCCCCTTACCAATGGTATGGTCAACAAGATGTAGAGGAAATTCATCGTAAACAGAGATATTTAAAATCTCTTATCAACAATCGCAATATTTCCTATCATTATCATGATGGACATACAGGGTATTTAGAGGCTATCTTTGCTCGTGGAGATAGACGATTAGCGCTATCCGTTATAGAGGCATGGAAACATGGCTGTAAATTTGATGGCTGGACAGAGTATTTTAAATACGATACCTGGATGCAGGCTTTCAAAGATACGAATATTGATCCAGATTATTATGCTCGCCGTGACCGTAGTTTTGAAGAGGCATTGCCTTGGGAACATATTGATGACACCGTAAGTAAAGCCTTTTTACAACGTGAATGGGAGCGTGCTGTAGAAGGTACGTTGACGTGGGATTGCCGTCGTAAGCCATGTAATGGCTGTAATGCTTGCCCAGAGCTAGGCACACCAATTATTGATTATAAGGAGGGTGGACGTGTTGAGAAAGTTACGTTTGGCCTTACATAAGGGAGAAGAACTTCGCTTTTTATCCCATTTAGATTATGCCTCTGCTATAGAGCGTATGATTCGTCGCAGTGGGATTAAAATGGCTTATTCTGAGGGATTTAATCCACATATGAAAATTAGCTTTTCCTCTGCCCTAGCGCTGGGAATTACTGCGAGTGCTGAATATTGCGATATGGATGTGTTAGAAGAAGGGTCATTAGATGAATTGATGAGCCGACTTTCACAATCAGCGCCAAAAGGCTTAGAAGTGTTGGATGGACGATTCATGCCGGATAAAGTAAAAAAAATGATGGCTATTTGCAATTATGCTGTCTATGAGGTGACAGGTCCCGCTGTAGAACGCGCAAATTGGGAACAGTTGCTGGAACCTTTTAATAGTGCAAATGAAGTATTATATGAAAAAGTAACACCGAAGAAAACAAGAATGATTGATGTGAAATATTTCATTAAAGAACCATTGGTAGCAAAGGTAGACGGAGATATGGTAACAATTCGTATGGCTATTGGCGTATATCCAGAAGGGACTATGAAGCCAGGGGATATGTGGAAATTGGGCAAAGAGCAATACGGTTGGCCCGTAACAGATAGTTATTCTATTCACCGTGAAGCGATTTTGATTGAAACGGATGGGGCTTGTATTACGCCTCTAGAAGTGGAATAAGGAGAGACTATGAATCGATTATATGCCAATGTGATGAAAGAGGAAACCCGTCTTGCCATTGTGGATGAGACAGGGGATTTACAACAAATTATATATGAACGACCACAGCTATCAAATCGCGTACATCATATGTATAAAGGGGTAGTGAAAAATGTTTTACCTGGCATGAGTGCAGCTTTCCTCGACATTGGCATCGGTCAAAATGTGTACCTAAACCTACAAGAACAAGGGAAACAGAAAAAAGTACATGTAGGGGAAGTACTGCTCGTGCAAATTGTAAAAGATGCCATGCTTGGTAAAAGTGCGCGTGTTACTACAGATATAAGTTTAGCTGGTCATTACATGGTCTTATTGCCCAATGATCAACAGATTCATATTTCTAAAAAGATTACAGACCCAGAGTTGCGTCAGTCTTTAAAAGATATGGCACAACCTTATTTAGAGCGAGGTGTCGGATTTATTCTTCGCACTGCCGCTATGGGGGCGAGTCAAGAAGAGATTGCCAGGGATATGGCTTATTTACATCAGACTTGGGAACACTTGCAAAAGCGCTACAAGGTAGCACAGAATGGAACGGAAATTTATGGAGATGCGAACCTTTGGTATCGTGTCATCCGTGATTATGTAGGGCCTACGGTAGGTTCCATTATGGTGGATGATATGGCTGCCTATGAAGAGTTGCAGCAGCTCTTAGGGGCAGGACGATTTGGTAAGCCTGTAGACGTGAGTTTGTGGAATCAAAAGGAAGACATTTTTAAGACACATGGTATCGAAGAACAAATCGATGCGCTGTTAAATCATCGTATTGATTTGCCATCTGGTGGTTCTTTGCAGATTGATCAAACAGAGGCGCTCACGGTAATCGATGTCAACTCGGCTCATTACAGTGGTAAGAATGAACAAGCGGGACAGGTAGCGAAACGTGTCAACCAAGAAGCGGCCCATATGATTGCTCGACAATTGCGATTGCGGAATCTTGGAGGTATCATCATCTGCGACTTTATCGATATGCCGAAGCAGGATATGGAAGAACTTGTGCAGTTGATGCATCATCTAGTGAAAAAAGATCCTATTAAAACCGTGGTATGTGGTATTACATCCTTAGGGTTGTTGGAATTGACACGGAAACGGGAGCGCCAAAGTATTCCCTCTATCCTTTTTGATACTTGTTCCAGCTGTGGTGGCACTGGGCATGTGTTAAAAGGAGAAACGGTACATTTACAAATCTTGCGCCGTTTGCGTGAATTGTATCGCTTTGGTCGCTTAAAAACGGATGTATCCATTGTGGTTCATCCAGATGTAGGCCAATTCTTTACAAAACAAGTATTGGAATCGTTGCGTACAGAATTACAACGAACTATACAAATTGAAAATGATGCCACAATGGGACTAGAAGCCTATTCCCTATTAGCCTTAGGTGATGTATAATAATGGAATTAGTACTAAAAATAATTGCAGTTCTCTATATGAAATGTAATATTTTTAAGGAAAAGTGCTTGGGATTGCCAAGCACTTTTGTTGTTATTTACAGGAGGGACTTGTGTCATACCTTGAAATATTGATTTTATCGGTAGGTCTTGCCATGGATGCCTTTGCTGTTTCTATTTGTAAATCATCACAAATGAAAGATGATCCTACTTATAAGAAAGTATTGTTAGCATTTTTATTTGGTGCCTTTCAATGCATGATGCCTATTATAGGGGCAGCCGTAGGAGCTCAGTTTTCGCAGAACTTTGATGAATGGGACCACTGGGTTATTTTTATTACCTTAGGCTATTTGGGTATTAATATGATTCGTGCCTCTCTCAGCGATGAGGAAGAAGATAAAACAAAGGTGGATTGGAAAGAAATGTTAGCCTTGTCCATTGCCACTAGTATCGATGCATTGGCAGTGGGAGTCACTATTGCGTTATTACATGCGGATGTACTTACTACGTCAGTTACCATTGGTGTGATTACCTTCTTGGTATGTCTGGTAGGCATATTTAGTGGGTACCATATGATGAAAGCATTCCGTGAAAGAGCGGAAATGGCTGGGGGCGTTATATTGATCTTAATTGGAGTGAAAATATTGCTGCAGCATTTGGGGTATCTACCTCGCTAAATCGTTTCTTGCTGTGCTATGTAGCCTGTGGCATTTTTACTGAATGGTGTAAAGGGAAGAGCACGGTATACCCCCCTCTCAAACGGTATTTCATAATGTTTGTTCGGGGGCACACCGTGCTCTTCTTGCATTTTTGTGATTTAGGTAGTAAAAAATGCCACAAGGCTACTACGCGCAACTGTGTTCCTTACAGAGGGGGCGCACTCTTCTTGTGGGGTATGCAAATTAGCTAGTAAGGGTCGCCACAATGCTACTACGCGCAACTGCGTTTCTCTGTGTGTTTGAATGGAGTTGTTTAGTTTTGGTGAAGGAACTCCACAGGATATTTTAACGCTCACTGCGATATTCTATTGGGGAGAAAAAAGGGCTTGACGGAATGTATTTAGTGGTTTATAATAATTAAGTATTCACTTGGAGAGGTGTCCGAGCGGCTTAAGGAGCATGATTGGAAATCATGTGTGCGGTGATACCGTACCGAGGGTTCAAATCCCTCTCTCTCCGCCAAGGTTTAAAAGCGTTTATGCGTTGCATAGACGCTTTTATTATTATGTCCGTTGTATTCTAGAACAGGTTGGTATATAATTATTACAATAATGTTATATTCTCTACTATGGGGATAGAACCTAACTGGGTCAGGGCCAAAGGCCCTTTTTGCTTTCTATTTTCTGTTCTTAAAGAACTCCGGTGATATCTGTGACATAACATAAATTAAGGCACCTCAAAGATTTTTTTGCCCCCTACCTTGCCCCTCATAAGGAGTCACAAAGCAATTCTTGTATTTTGTGGCAAGATGGTATATAATTAACTCAATAAATGTTATAGTCCCCATTATAGGGTAAACAAAAAAGGACGGGTGCGACCGTCCTTTTTGCTTTCTTATTTTCTGTTCTTGAAGAACTCAATAACCATATATGAAATAATATGGATCAAGATACCTTGAAGAACAGGGGCGAGAAAGACGCCAATGCATAAAATGTTAAAGTCACCCATTTAGGGCTCACCCCCTTTCTTTAAATAAAGGGTTACATAGAGTATACCATATTTTACCCATGAATGTATGCGAATATTCGCCCTTATTGTGTGTTTATCATAGCTTAGGTATAAACTATAGGGCGACTATGGAAAAGCCCCGTACAGGCGAAATAAGAGCATTATTTTTTAAGGTCATACCCTTATAAATAGTCAGAAAATAGAGAAACAAGACTAAAAGCCGTACAGCTGATAGCCTTGTTTATGAGGTGATTATATACGTTAGTTTTGCCCCTTATCTTGCCTCCTGTAGAGGGTGGAAGGTGGAAAAGCTAGGAGATAAGCGGACGGTTGCCTCCGTCCTTTTTGCGTTATAAAATATCTAGTATCTTATGCAAAAGAATGGTACAATAATTCCGTATGAGGAGGCGTTGTATGGATTTTTTATGGTTATTATTTGACGTCATCGGAACGATAGCTTTTGCCATATCGGGAGCTCTTTTGGGGATTCAACGGCGTATGGATATTTTTGGTATTTTGATGTTAGCGTTGGTCACTGCTATTGGCGGTGGGATTGTACGGGATGTGATGGTAGGACGTATACCGCCTACATCCTTGCAAACGGGATTATATATTTCTATCACGTTAATTACGGTTGGTATTATGTTCATCATGTATCACTATGGTTGGAATCGTTATATTGAAGGTAAAGGGGCAACGAAGGTATATCTTACAGCGGATGCCTTAGGGTTGGCTTCTTTCACAGTGACAGGAGCCACAATTGGAATAGCTACAGATCCAACTAACTTGGTGCTCACCGTTGTATTAGGTGGAATTACAGCTGTGGGTGGCGGTATTATCCGAGATGTGTTAGCGCATCGCACGCCGAGTGTGTTGAAAGAAGAAGTGTATGCCTTGCCGGCCTTATTAGGAGGTATCTCCTACTTTGTAGTGTATGGTATGGGACATCCAATTGTGGCATCTTATGTGACATTTCTCATCGTTTTCATCATTCGCATGGTAGCCATTGAATATCATTGGAATCTGCCGCGTATTGATCGGATTCATCGATGATTATACTATTTGATGGTGTACATGCAGTCTAGACTTTCAGTAGTATTGAAAGTTTATAAGATACAGGCTTGTTACATTTAAAAAGATGATAAAAGATTTTATTAATAAGCTATATAAAAGAGAATATTGGTTGGTATAGTAATTGAGAAAAATAATTCTCAATTATCCATACATTGCCAATATATTAAAAATATACAAATATACAAATATATTTTGTGAAAGTATAATACAGAAAGAACAGGATTCACTAAGAAGATAACTAGCAACTATGCTATGCAATAGGAGAGATATTGAATATGAGTAAACAATTATGGCGACGTAAGTTTGCTGTGATGGCTACAGCCATTGCCACAGCGATACTGAGTCATGCAAGTACTGCAGAGGCTACGACGGTGCTGTATGTACCACAAGATGATCGGCCGGTCAGCTTAGCCTATACGGTGGCGACGGCTCAAGATGCAGGATATACGGTGTTAACACCACCACAATACTATATTTCTGGGCGAAACTTTCAAGGAAATGCGGAGGCCATGTGGAGATGGGTGGACGAGAATGTTAGCAAAGCGGATGTGCTCGTGCTAAGTACAGATTCCTTAATTTATGGTGGCCTTGTAGATTCTAGAAAACATAATTTAGATTTGCATACGTTGGAATATCGTGTGCGTCATATCGAGGACTTACACAAAAAATATCCCAATGTGCCAATCTATGCCTTTGGTACGGTGATGCGCTCTCCACGTGCTAGTGGAGGCGGTGTGGAGCCAGCCTATTATGATCAATATGGACCGACGATTTTCCGGATTGCCGCATTACAAGATAAATTAGACAGCCAAAAATTGACCTCAGATGAACAAAAAGAGTTGTTCATGTTGCAAGCTACAGTGCCGGTGGAGTTTCTACAAGACTGGTTCCATCGTCGTCAAAAAAATATGGAAATCAACCGTCAGTTGATTGATATTACGAAAAAAGGTGTTTTTAAATATTTTGCGTTGGGGCATGACGATACGAGTAGTTTATCTCAATCAGCTATGGAAGGTCGCTATTTACAAAAATATAGTAAAGGACTTTCTCCTACACAATATGGTAGTTTTCCAGGGGCTGACCAATTAGGCCTACTATTGATTGCTCGTGACCATGTAGATCGCAATCACTTAATGCCTACCTTCGAGGTTATCTATCCATTAGGTGGTGGTGGCGAGACGGTGCCACACTATGAAGATCAAAAGGTAGAAAAAACGATTGCCGAACATGTGGTAGCTGTAGGTGGCACGATGAAAGCCAAAGGCAAACCATCAGTATTACTAGCAGTGAATACTCCACTAGGTATGGTCACAGGTGAGTCAGAAGCCTTTGAAAACTTCCCAATGATTTCTAGAAGTACTAATGAATTTTTAGATCACATTCAAGCATCTATGAACCAAGGAGTACCTGTTAGTATTGCAGACATTGCTTATTCCAATGGTTCGGATAATACGTTGGTCTATGGATTGTACCAACGGGATTTACTGTATAAAGTCAGTGCCTATAATGGGTGGAATACGGCAAGTAATACTATTGGCTATGCCATAGCACAAGGTATTTTAGGAGTGCACATGGATGACCAAAGTCATCGAAATATGTTGACACAACAATACTTGGATAACTGGGCGTATCAAGCGAATATTCGTAAAGATGTGTATCGTATGCAAGACTCCATTCGTACAGATAATGTGAAATATACAGGCACCTTAAATGAAGTGTTAGAAAGCTATTTAGGTGAGCGTGTGCAGGACTTTGCAGCAACTTATTTAAAATTGGATCCACGCACGGTATCAGCTCGATTCCCATGGGGACGATTGTTTGAAACAGATATTACAGTATATCGTGAGCCGGTGGCTCCTTTACAAAAAGAATTGCGTTTACAACGTGAAGCGGCAGAACGAGAACGACTAGAAGCAGAAGCGAAAGCAAAGGCGGAAGCTGAGGCAAAGGCTGCTAAAGAAAAAGCAGAGGCAGAAGCAACGAAATTGAAACAAGCTCAATAATGTTATGTCATACAAGAAGAGGGGGCGTAGCCCCTCTTTTTTGGAGGGATTATGAGAAAGCCAGCTATACCGGCTATCACCTATATGCGGGGACTTTGTATGTTAGGTGTTATCGGTATTCATGTAGGGTCCTATGCACTAGCAAACCCTACGATTAATATACATCTATTAGGACTGTTAGAAATTGTGTCTCGTTTTACAGTGCCAGCCTTTTTCTTCCTATCCGCCTTCGGATTGTTTTATCATACATCGGTGGAGGATGAATTTTCTTACTCCAATTTTTTGCGCCGGCGTATACAAGTAGTGCTCTATCCATACATTGTATGGACTATTTTATATACAGCCTATAATGCGGTGCTAGCGCATAGTGCATGGGGACTGATGCCACATGTGTTAGGGTTGACTCTACTTTTTGGAAATGGTATGTATCACCTGTATTTTCTAGTCATACTTCTTTGGTTTTACGCTTTGATGCCACTTTGGCGATGGGTCCTACGGGCTATACTGAAAGCTCCCATAGTGCTGATTACTATATTATTTTTTGTGCAAATGGCAGTGAACTATTGGTCATCTTATATGGCAGGTTCTGTACAATTTTCCCGAGAATGGTTGCAGTACATATTTAGCATGCGCCTCAATTATTTTGTAGGATTTTATATATGGATTTTCCTATTAGGTGGACTATTAGCAGAGCGATTTGATGCAATGTTGGAATGGATTGACTCCCGCGGTTTTGGTATTACTGTTGGATTTATCGTATCTTTAGTGGCGATGCTAGGCTCCTATTACTATGTAATGGCAGAGTGGGGATATACTCGACTAGAGGCCATTTACACAGTACATCAACTAAGTCCACAAGGATTGGTGTATACAGGTATGGGCTGTATCTTTTTTGTGTGGGCTTTCACCGTGTCATCCATGAGTGACATAGTGGAAACCTTTTGGACAGAATTGGGAAATGCATCCTATGGGATTTATTTGGTACATCCATTTATGTTGATTCTGTTAGATAAAGTTTTGCAAATCGGCGGATTAGGATATACAACGACAACAGTCGTTTTTATGTATGTGAGCGCAGTGATCTTGTCCTTTGGAGTGACAAAAGGATTAGAAATATTGCCGAAACAAGTACGGGCTTATGTGTTAGGCAAGTAAGTCGTCTCTTGTTTTGCTATGCAGTCTGTGGCGTTTGTAACTGAATAAGCAAAGGGAAGAGCACGGCATACCTCTCTCAAAATGCATTTCATAATGTTTGTTCGAGGCACGCCGTGCTCTTCTTGGGTTTTGTGTGGGGTAGGTAATAAGGAACGCCACAAGGCTGCTACGTGTAACTGCGTTCCTCAGGGGATGGGAAGAGCACGGCATATTCCTCCACAAACTGATACAGTGGTTAGGTTTGCTCCGGAATACACCGTGCTCTTCTAGTATTTGTGTGATTTAGGTAGTAAGGAACGCCACAAGGCTACTACTCGTAACTGTGCTCCTCAGGTGGAAGGACGTTATTTGCAAACTTGCGCGTTGCTTAGTTTGCGTTAGTGGTAGATTGTTTGCTTCTACAGGAGATTTGATGTAAAAGGTGTAGAATTTTATAGTTGTCTGTACTATAATGAAAGTAATACTTGATTCGTATGTATGCTATGAGGTGTTATTATGAAAGAATTAACATATTTTAATGGCGAGATGATAGAGTCTGGCGCCAAGGTGGTTAGTCTTGATGATAGAGGATATTGTTTTGGTGATGGTGTATACGAGGTAGTGCGTGTATATAATGGTCGCGCTTTTGCCTTTTCCTATCATCAAGATCGCTTGTATCGTTCGATGCGTGAAATGGATATTCCTGTGCGCATGCCTCCTGATGAGCTGCAAGAGTTGCACGAAATCATGATTGAACAAAGTGAAATTACTGATGGATATATTTACTTACAGATTACTCGTGGGGTAACACCACGTCATCATGCGTTTGAGCGTTCTAAATTAGAACCGCAAATGTATATGTTTATTAAACCGATTACAACGGATTTAGGGGCCTTGCAAGAAGGTGTAAAAGCCATTACATTACCTGATGAACGGTGGGCTCGTGTAGACATCAAAACACTAAACTTAATTCCTAATATTTTGGCACAAACAAAAGCCGAGAAAAAAGGTGCTTATACAGCTATTTTAGTGCGTGATGGCATCGTTACAGAAGGGGCTACATCTAATGTATTTGTGATGAAAGATGGTGTGTGTTATACGCATCCAGCCGACCATCATATTTTAAAGGGTATCACTCGTCAGTTAGTGGTAACTCGTGTAGCACCAACAGCAGGGATTACGATTATTGAGCGTGAATTTGATGAAGCTTTCCTAAAAGATGCAGACGAAATCTTCTTCACCGATACGATTGGTGGCATTATTCCGATTACCACCTTGAATCGTGAGCCTGTAGGTGATGGTAAACCAGGTAAAGCAGCAAAAGTATTAGCTGAACAATTACAACATTTAATGGAAGAAGGGTTAGCATAATGTCAGTCAAAACAATAACAGGAAGTGCCTTGCTCTTAGCAATTGCTTTGCTAAGCCAAGGATTTCTTCGCATGATTATTCCTATGCACGGTTTAGTGCAATTTTTAGTGGGCTCCATCGTAGGCGCTTGTACGGCACTGGCTACGTGGCGCTATGGTTTGTGGAGTGGATTCGTTGTAGCTTGTGTGACACCGATTATGGCATTTATACAAGGTATGTTGACCATACCTCTATTTGTACCTGTGGTGGCTATTGGTAGCATGGCATATGCAATTACTGTAAAGGTATTAGGAACAAAACGTGTATGGATGACAGCTATTACAGGGGCTATCGTAAAAAGTGTAGTTCTTTATGGACTATTCTTGGCTTTATTCCAATTGATGCCGGGTATTCCTGAAGCGATGAAAAAAGGCATCTTGTTCAGCATGGGTTGGCCACAATTAATTACAGGCACTTGTGGTATTTTCTTAGCTGCATTCATTGCAAAACGTGGTGGCATTAAGCTCCAGAAACAAGACTAGCTAGTATGTGAATTGTATGTAAGGGAGTATATTCATCCGACTATTGCTCGCTGTCATTACGAAAAGTACAGGTATTTGTATAGAAATACCTGATAATTAGTGTATGGCTAGTATACGAGGAAGAATAGTTTCTTTAGATAGTGAATGTATTTATTGGAAATGCTAGCTTTCATTGATTTATAATGAGGAATTTTCATGCTAGTAGAAATTGGATACTTTCATAAAACTGTTTAAAGTACGTAAAGATGAAGGTATCAAGTGAGTTAGAGCGGTTTAACTGATTAGGATAATAGGGTACTTGTTATAAAGAGCAAGCACCTCTAAATATGAAGATATAGATTTAAGCTATAAAAGACGATAGGCAAGTAGTATAGTGGGAATTATTGACAGTCTGTCTACTCACATTGTACAATTTATGCATACCCAAGAGCTCTTAGGTTACTGAGAGCTCTTATTTTATTTAGTTTGAAAAGGAGAGGATTTCATGATAGAACTTAAACAGATTCGAAAAGTCTATGAAGGTGCTGTCCGCGTGGAAGCCTTGAAAGAAATTAATGTGACTATAAAAGAAGGCGAAATTTTTGGTGTTATTGGTCAATCTGGGGCCGGTAAATCTACCTTGATTCGCTGTATCAATATGTTGGAACGCCCTACATCTGGATCCGTTATTGTGGACGGTGTAGATTTAACGAAGTTGAACACAGCAGAACTTCGTGAAGAACGCAAACATATTGGTATGATTTTCCAACACTTTAATTTACTTTCATCCCGCACAGTCTATGAAAATGTAGCATTTCCATTGGAATTGCAAGGATTGTCAAAGGAAGAAATCAGAGAGCGTATTTTGCCAATTTTGGACATAGTAAAATTGTCGGATCGTTTAGACAACTATCCGTCTCAATTGTCCGGTGGTCAAAAACAACGTGTCGGTATTGCCCGTGCCTTAGCAAGCAACCCAAAAGTGTTATTATGTGACGAAGCTACGTCAGCCCTTGACCCACAAACAACAAAATCTATTTTGGCATTGTTGAAAGACATTAATCGCCGATTAAACTTGACTATCGTCTTGATTACTCATGAAATGAATGTCATCAAAGAGATTTGTGATCGCGTAGCCGTTATTGAAGGTGGTACGATTATTGAAGAAGGTCCTGTAGTAGATGTATTTACAGAGCCAAAACAAGCTACAACGAAAGAATTCGTGTCTGCTATTATCAGACGTGATTTGCCAGAAGATGCATTGGCTCACTTGACGTTAAATGAAGCTTGGGTAGAAGGAGCCAATCCGATTGTACGATTGACTTTCAAAGGCAATGTAACAGATGAACCTGTGGTGGCAAGTATCATCCGTAAATTTGATACAGATGTAAGCATCTTATTTGGCGGTGTCGATTATATTCAAGATATGAGCTTTGGACATTTGATTGTAGAATTAAAAGGCGAGCGCGCTAAATCAGAAGCGGCTATCGACTACTTACATAATTTACCAATTGGAAGCGAGGTGATCGGTTATGTCACAGCAAATCATTAATTTATTGCTACAAGGTTTCTTAGAAACCATACAAATGACGGTGATTTCCACTGTAGTAGCCGTTCTAATAGGGGTTCCATTGGGCGTAGTTTTAGTCATCACCAGCCGTGGTCATATCATGCAAAATGAAGCGGTGAATAAAGTGCTAGGCGCTATCGTAAATGCCACACGTTCCATTCCGTTCATCATTTTAATGGTAGCCATCATTCCATTTACTCGATTAGTAGCAGGTACATCCATTGGTACTACAGCAGCTTGTGTGCCATTGACATTGGCGGCCATCCCATTCTTAGCTCGTTTAGTAGAAACAGCCATCAAAGAAGTGAATGGAGGTGTTATTGAGGCAGCTCAATCCATGGGGGCTACACCATTGCAGATTATTTGGAAAGTGTTGTTGCCAGAAGCGTTACCAACATTAATCGATAATATTACGGTCCTAATCGTTAACTTAATTAGCTATTCTGCTATGGCAGGTGCTATCGGTGGTGGCGGTCTTGGGGATATTGCGATTCGCTATGGATACCAACGTTTCCAAGGAGATGTGATGTTAGCTACTATCATCATCTTAATTGTATTAGTACAAGTCATCCAAAGTGCAGGTGACTATTTATCCCGTAAAGTGAATAAAAAATAAAGGAGATATTATGAAGCGTATTTTAGTCGGCTTATTAGCCATTGCATCTTTAGTGTTACTATTAGCAGGATGCGGTAAAGAAGAAGCAAAACCAGCAGCAGATGCACCAATTAAAGTAGGTGTAACAGCAGGTCCTCATGCAAAGGTCATGGAATTTGTAAAAGGTGAAGCGGCAAAACAAGGATTGAACATCGAAATCGTTGAGTTCAGCGATTATATTCAACCGAATATTGCCTTAGATCAAAAAGAATTGAATGTGAACTCTTTCCAACATCAACCATTCTTGGATAACACAGTAAAAGATAAAGGTTTGAAAATTCAATCTATCGGCAAAACAATCTTATTACCAATGGCGATTTACTCTAACAAATATAAAGATTTGAAAGATGTACCAAATGGTGCTACTGTAGCGATTCCTAACGATCCTACCAATGGTGGTCGTGCCTTATTATTATTACAACAAGCTGGTTTAATTACATTGAAAGATGGCGGTAATGTTAAATCTTCCGTAGCAGATATTACAAGCAATCCTAAAAACATTGATATTCGTGAATTAGAAGCAGCGCAAATTGCTCGTTCCCTAAATGATGTGGATGTAGCAGCAGTGAATACAAACTATGCAATTCCAGCAGGTTTGAACCCACAAAAAGATGCTGTTGTAGTGGAAAGTACAGATTCTCCATATGCTAATGTAATGGCTGTTCGCACAGAAGATGTAAATAATGAAACATATCAAAAACTGTTGAAAATTTACCAATCTGAACCTGTACGCAAATTCATTCAAGAAGAATTCAAAGGATCCATTATCCCAGCATTCTAAGTGAATAAAAGCAACAAAGAAATATAAAACAGAGGCTAGTTGATGAACTATCATCAACGGCCTCTGTTTTTTGTATAAGAATGATGAATTTATGATATGTGTATAGTATTTCCTATGGTATAATAGTAGTGAAATAAAGTACATTCCGAATAGAATTATGAAGGAGTAGAAGGTTGAATCAAAAACTTAAAAATCCAATGCACGACCAGTTATTTCGGGCAGTCTTGTCTTTGGAAACACTAGAAGAATGTTATGAATTTTTTGAAGATATTTGTACCATCGGAGAATTGAAATCCATTTCTCAACGCTTAGAAGTGGCACGACTGTTAAAGGCGGGTACAGGATATGACCAAATTGTAGAAGTAACAGGAGCTAGTACAGCTACGATAAGCCGTGTGAAACGGTGTTTAAATTATGGCGCTGATGGATATAATAAAATTTTACCTCGCATTGAAGACTAGAAGATAGAAACAGACATCAACGTGATGTATATAAGAGAGGAGGGCTCATACTATGGAAGGCGATTTACTCATAGGTATTATACTATTTTTTGCAGGAGCCCTAGCGGGGTTTATTGACTCTATTGTAGGTGGAGGAGGGCTGATTTCGTTGCCAGCGTTGATGCTGACGAATATGCCGGTAGCCATGTGCTTAGGAACCAATAAATTATCTAGCGTTTTTGGATCTGGCACAGCGATGATTAACTTCGCCAGAAACAAATTGGTAGATTGGGCATTCGTGAAATGGATTATGCCATTTACTCTGCTTATCTCCATGGTAGGTGCTTATATAGCAGTCTATGTGCCAGGCACATTTTTAAAACCACTTATCATTGTATTATTGCTAGCTGTATTCATTGTGGTGCTTACCAAAAAAGATTGGGGTGCCATAGCACAAGTAGAACGTAAAACAGGATGGAAGCTACTTGCTTACATAGCGGTGGCTATCGCCATCGGTTTATATGATGGATTTCTAGGACCTGGAACAGGAATGTTTTTAATATTCTATTTCTTGTTTATGGGCTACGATTTCTTAGGCGCATCAGGAAATGCCAAAGTATTGAACACAGTGAGTAACTTTGGGTCCTTACTAGTGTTCATCTATATGGATCAAGTGAATTATGGCTATGGGCTCGCGGTCGCAGCAGGACAAATTATTGGCGCTACTACGGGATCTAAGTTAGCTATGGTGAAAGGTGCTGGACTAGTGCGATTTTTATTTATCGCCATGTCTTTGACGATGTTAATGAAATTGTCCTATGACTATTTACTTTCACTGGGAATTATATAGTAGGAGTGATTATGCAAAAGTTTAGTGATAATCAAGTAGCATTAATCAGTGGCGGCACATCGGGTATCGGGTTTGCTACTGCGGAATTACTGCTAAAGCAAGGTTGGTGTGTTGTCATCAATGGTCGCAATGAATGGGATGGACAAGAAGCGGTAGTCAAATTACGCCGTATTTCCTCAAAAGTACGATTTGTACAAGGCGATGTAAGCAAAGTTATGAATTGCCGTCGTATTGTAGAAGATACAGTGCGCCTATTTGGTAATTTGAATGCTTTGGTAACGGCAGCTGGTTACTATGAAGAGCGACTATTGGAAGATGTGGACGAGCAAAACTTTGATGAGATGTTCGGAACCAATGTAAAAGGCACCGTTTTTTTATGCCAAGCCGCAGCGCCGTACTTGAAACAAGTGCATGGTAGTATTGTGACCATATCAAGTGATGCAGGACTACAAGGTAATGTGGCGTGCACTGTGTACGGAGCATCCAAAGGGGCTGTAGTGAGTTTTACGAAATCCCTATCCTTAGAAATGGCACCTCATCGTGTTCGTGTTAATTGTGTATGTCCTGGTGATGTAGACACTTCATTAGTGGCAAAACAATTAGCCAATGAACCTTCTGGGGATATTGTGAAAGCTAAGGTAGAAATGGCGTTACATTATCCATTAGGACGGATTGCGCAACCAAAAGAAGTAGGAGAAGTCATTGCTTTTCTAATCAGTGAGAAAGCCTCTTTTGTGACGGGAGCAGCGTGGACGGTAGATGGTGGATTAACAAGTTGGTAATTCATGGCGAAATTTGATACAATAAGGGTAATCAGTACATTTACACTTAAATGTTTTGTGGTAAGTATAGGAGACAAATATGGAACAGTTGGAATACAATAATGAAACACTTGCTCAAGCAACGAATGTACAAGAAGAAGTAGAAACAATTTGTCGTTGGGCAGCAGCTCGTGCAGCAGGAATTGCAGCATTGCCAAGTTTTACATATGCTGGATTATTGGCCAATGACGTATATATGGTGAGCCGTATCGCTCAAGCCTATGGTGTATGTCCTGCCAAAGAGGGTGTGACTAGCTTTTTAGTGGGCCTTGGTGGCAGCGCTGTAGCAGCCTTAGTGTGTACCATCGTGCCAACAGTGATTCTTCGTGTGCCAGTAGCAGCAGCCATCACTTACGGCGTTGGTAAAATAGCGGCACAATGGATCGAAGAAGGCATGCCAGCATGTCCTAACTTTGAAAGTTATCGCCAACGTTTGGTGGAAATTTATGAACATAATAAAGAAACAGTCATCACATTGGCGAATACACCACTTCGGGATAAGCCGTTGGGTAATGAAACTGTAGATTTCTTAGATGATGTGCAGGTGTCTGGTAATGATTATTTAGCAAGTGCCAAAGGCTTTGCAGGTTCTTTTGTTGGATCTGATTTGTTGGCTAATGTAAGTGCTGTAAAAGATTTAGCAGTAGGAGCAGTATCCATCTTGGCAGCTACGGTAAAAGACACATTAGAGAAAAGTGGTAATGAAGAATTATTAGATAATGCTCGTCATGCTGCAAAAGGCGTAGGCTCTTTACTTAAAATTTTAGCTACGGAAGCGTTGTCCTTAACAGGTGCTGTAGCAGGTACATCAGCATCTAAAGCAAGTGTATATACAAAAGCAGCTTATGAAAAAGCAGATACGGTGCGACAAACATTAAATGATTCCTTACAAACTAAAGTAGAACCAGTGGTGGAAAAAGCCACAGCTGTTATGCAAGATGTAAAAGAAGTGGTAGAACCAAAACTACAACAAGTAAAAGAAAAGGTAGAGCCGAAATTACAGCAAGTAAAAGAGGCAGTAGAGCCAACACTACAGCAAGTAGAAGAAAAAGCTTCTGAATTAACAGCCAAAGCGATTGACCAAGCACAAGAAGCTGTACAAGACATTCGTGAAAAAGCAGAAGTTGTGAAGGAAACAGCCGTAGAATTAGCGGAACAAACAAAAGAAAAAGCCGTCGATTTAGCAGAACAAGCAAAAGATAAGTTCAAACAATAATCAGAGAGGTCATCACTATGAATATCTTACAAATCCTTAAGTATGGAAAAACATTTACATCTGATGCCTTTATGTCTACTGTAAATCGTATGGGCCGTAATATTATGTTTGCACGAAAAGCAGTTATGTTATATTATTGTTTACGTGATAATGACACACCAAAATTTGTGAAAGCTGTTATAGCTGGGGCTCTGGGATATTTAATTTTACCTATCGATTTCATTCCAGATAGTATACCAGGTCTTGGCTGGGTAGATGATGTAGCTGTTTTAGCTATTGCTATGAAAGTAGCCAATCGCTATATTAAGGCTTCTCATAAAGAGCAAGCACAAAAATTTGTGCCAATCGGATCAATTGATTAAGTAGTAGAAGGGGCTCCTTGGAGCCTCTTATTGCATAGGAAAGGTAGTATACGATGATTTCTACATCATTGCGCGTCCGCTTTTACGAAACGGACATGATGGAGATTGCCCATCATACGAATCATTTGCGATGGTTTGAAATGGGAAGAATTGAATATTTCCGCCGTTGTGGCATTAGTCTATGGGACATGATGCAAGAGGGCATCGTATTTCCTATCACAAAAGTGAGTTGTGAATATAAGGAAGTAGCACGTTTTGATGATGTATTGCGGGTAGAGTTAACAGTGGCTTCTTTATCGCGGGCTCAATGTACTTTTACATATCGGATTATTCGTGAAAGTGATGGTGCTCTGATATGTACTGGAGAGACACAAAATGTGTTTACCTCTAAGGAAACCGGTAAAATAATTCGTTTGCCAGACGTATTTTTTAAACCTATGAAAGCCGTAGCAGAGGAGGAGTAGGGAATGACGCCCATACAGAAAGAATTACCTATTGGAGTATTCGACTCTGGCATCGGTGGATTGTCTGTATTATCTGTGCTTAACCAAGAATTTCCAGAAGAAGATTTTATTTACGTCGGAGATAGCGCTAACAATCCAGTAGGCAATAGACCCATTGAGGAAATTGAAAGCATTGCAACGAAGATTGCAGAGTTTTTAGTGGCACAGCCAGTGAAACTGATCGTCATCGCTTGTAATACATTTTCTGTAGTAGCCTTGGATAAGCTATCCAAACGATTTGATGTACCTATTGTGGGGATGTCGCAGGGGATTCATGATGCACTACGCATCAAAGTGAAACAGAAACGAAAAGGCCCTTTAGGTATTATGGCTACGGTAGCGACCATCAATAGTCATAAACATATGGATGCGGTACATAGCTTAAAACCCCATGTGAAAGTGGTAGAACAAGGTTGTAAAGACTTGGCAGCCTGCATTGAGGAAGGCCATTTAGATGATGCGGTTTTACGACATTGTGCAAAAGAATATGTACAGCCTTTGGTAGAGGCAAATGTGGAAGTGGCCATTTTAGGTTGCACCCATTATCCTTTAGTAGAACCTGTATTGCGAGAGTTGACGGATAATCGAATTTGCTTTGTAGATCCTGCGTGGGAAACATCCGATGCAGTAGGAGCTATTTTGTACGGAGAAGATTTAGAACAAACAAGTGGTCGAATAGGAACGATACAAGTTTGTGTCACGAGTCATGCAGATCGAGTGACTCCTATCGTACAAGATATTTTCAAAGATACTAGCTTAGAAGCTAAGCTCATTACTCTTTAGGAGGAATTATGTATATTTACACATTAATAGATACCCTAGTGTGGATAGCCTGTATCATTGCTATCATTTATATTGCCTACCGCATATTTGCATGGTGCCAAGGCAATGAAGACATTGTAATCTTGGTGAAACGTCGCACTCCATTTGTGGTAGAAGACATTAGTTTTGATCAAGTAGTGTTATCTACGGATATTCCATTTGTGAACAGAGGCAAACAATATGGAACCATCATGGATATGTTCCCTCGTCATTTATTGCCACAAGAACAATTTGACAATGTGCGAATTCAATCCTGGTTGACCGATGCAAAAGCAGAACGTCATGATGGCTATTGGGAAGCGTTAGTCTATAAACAACGACAAGGCAGTACGATTCGTTTGCGTCTAGTGATGACGGCTAATAGTGGTAACATTCGTAAAGACTTAGTGGGATTCCCAGACATGCCTATCGATATTTACCATCAAGTGGTAGGTCGCGAGGCGTACCGTATTTCAAAAACTAGAATTACTCTAACTGCAGAAGAGTTAGAAGTAGCAATGCGTAAATAGGAGGTACATTATGGCAGAATTAGAACTTTTACCAATCCCTACGCGCATTTTAACGAACAAAGATGATATCGTAGAGGCTATCGTAGAATTTGCAGGTCCTTATATTGGACCAGAAGATATTGTGTGCGTAGCAGAATCCGTCGTGGCTATCACGCAAGGGGAGTTTACACGACCAGAAGATTTAAAAGTATCTTGGCAGGCTAAATTTTTAAATCGCTTTATCCATCCTGATGGATCTATGGCATCTGTGTATGGTATGCAAGCAGCTATGGATAAAGAAGGGGAATGGAAAATGATGTTTGCCTTCCTCTGCGGAGCCGTAGCTAAAGTGTTTAAAAAATCTGGCGTATTCTATCAAATGGCACGGACTGCATCTTTAACAGATGATGTGACAGGCACCATGCCTCCTTTTGATAAATGCATTGTATATGGACCAAAACAACCACATGCAGTAGCGGATGCTATTATGAAAGCCACAGGAGCCTATGGGGCTTGTGTAGCGGACGTGAATGATTTAAAACGAGCAGCTATCTTAGGCCATAGTCGTGGATTGAAACCGCAGCAAATTGCGCAGATTTTAATCGATAATCCATTTGGCAATGATAGCCAAATGACACCTATCGTTGTGATTAAAAATTATGCCTCTGTGTCTGCACGGAGACGATAAAAATTGTTGATACTTAGGCTTGCAAATTGAGCTGTATCAGCGTATACTGAAAGAGAACTTTGGGGAGCCTACTGGCTGAGAGTAAACGAAAGTTTTGACCCATAACCTGATTTGGATAATGCCAACGTAGGATAAGTTTGATTCGTCATACTGAGGACATCCAACAGGATGTCCTTTTTTTGTATCTTTCATGGGATGGTCTATCGTATAGGGGTACAGAATAAAGGTACATCGAAATGGATGCACAAGTGGAACAGAATAGTGAGACGATAGAGTGCTACAGCATGAAGGGGCATACCACCGCGGGTATGGTTTTTCGTGCTGTTTTTTTATACTAGTATGTGGTGAAGGAAGCATGATTAGCAATTGGCATGATACTAGTTTGAAATAGGTATATAGCATACGCTATAGTTAGGAGGATACTATGAAAGTCAACGGAAGTACTTATAATTATGAAGGGCAAACGGTACAGGAAGTACTAGAAGCTTTAGCGTTTCGTATGGATCGCATTGTTGTGGAGTATAATGGCAAAATCCTTTCCAAAGCGGATTGGGAATCCACTCGTGTGAGTCCTGCAGACACAATGGAAGTAGTAACCTTTGTAGGAGGTGGCTAAATGGTATCTTTACAAGATAAAAAAGTTCTGCTTATCGGTGTGGGTGGTGTTGGCTCCCATGTGGCAGTGGCATTGTGCCGTGCTGGAATTGGTCAGTTAGAAATCGTAGACTTCGACGTTGTGGATGAGAGTAATCTAGGCCGTCAATACTATGACGTGAATGATGTAGGAGTTTTAAAAGTAGAGGCTATGAAAGGCCACCTCAATCGGATGAATCCAAACTGTGAAGTCATCGTTCATAATGAATGCCTCACACCAGAAAGATTATCTGAATTAATCGATGGCTATGACATGGTCGTAGAAGCAGTGGACAAGGCTGTCACAAAAGCGTGGATGACAGAAGTTATTTTGACCCATCCAGCAGAGCCTTTATTGGTAGGCTGTTCCGGTATGGCAGGTTGGGGCGATAGTAATGGTATCCGCCGTGAACGAAGACATCATCGTTGGTATTTATGCGGTGATGGTGTGAGCGATATCGATTCTATCGGAAAAATTACTGCCGCTCGTGTCATGGTTTGTGCCGGACATATGGCAAATGCTGTGATTCAACTATTACATGGAGAAGATATTGATTAAGGAGGAACCTATGACACTTTCAGTGAAAGATATGGAAACACAAGATACATGGACCTTAGGGGGACATACATTGCATTCTCGATTTATCTTGGGGTCTGGAAAATTTTCTATCGACTTAATCGAGGCTGTCCTAGAAGAAGCGGGCGCAGAAATGATTACCTTAGCTCTACGTCGTGCGGTAGGTGGAGAAGTGGAAAATATCCTAGATGCTATTCCAAAGGATACCATCTTAATTCCTAACACAAGCGGTGCCAGAGATGCAGAAGAAGCGGTACGCATTGCTAGATTATCACGTGCTACAGGTTGTGGAGATTTTGTAAAAGTAGAAATCATGAAAGATTCAAAATATTTATTGCCACATAATGGGGAGACCATTAAAGCTACAGAAATATTAGCAAGAGAAGGATTCATTGTTATGCCATACATGTATCCAGATTTAGAAGTAGCTCGTGATTTGGTGAATGCTGGAGCCGCTGCGGTGATGCCTTTAGCGGCACCTATTGGATCTAATCGTGGATTGCAGACAAAGGAATTTATCAAAATTTTAGTGAATGAAATTGATTTGCCTATCATCGTAGATGCTGGTATTGGTGCTCCATCCCAAGCAGCAGAAGCTATGGAAATGGGCGTAGCTGCAATCATGGCAAATACAGCCGTAGCCTCGGCAGGTCATATTCGAGGTATGGCGAAAGCCTTTGGTTTAGCCATCCAAGCAGGACGATTGGCATATTTGTCAAAATTAGGGCCAACTCTTGAAACCGGTGGTAGCGCTTCATCTCCGTTGACTGGATTTTTGAGATAATAGGAAAGGAATAGCCATGTCTAGTACCACCAGATACCATATAGACGATCCATGTTGGAAATATCGCCCCCATATGGATCAAATTGAAAGTCCCATTTTAGAAACAGTGTTACAAGAACGTGAACAATATACGTACGATCACTATACAGCAGATGATGTACGCCGTGTGTTGCAAGAAGATACTATTGATTTAGAAGGACTGAAAATTTTATTATCTCCTGCAGCAGAGCCTTTTTTAGAAGACTTGGCGGAGAAAGCGAAAGCCGTAAGAACAAGATACTTTGGTAATTCTGTATATTTGTTTACACCGCTATATATTTCAAATTATTGTGATAACCTATGCGTGTATTGTGGCTTCAACTGTAAAAATCAGATCCATCGGGCGAAGTTAGATGAAGCAGGTATTGAAGAAGAATTAAAAAATATTGCCAAAACAGGATTACAGGATATTTTAATTTTGACTGGGGAAAGTGAACGCCATAGTCCGATTTCTTACATTGGTCGTGCCTGTGAATTAGCAAAGAAATATTTTAAGGTAGTGGGCGTAGAAATTTACCCTGCCAATGTAGATGATTATGCATATCTACGAGAATGCGGTTGTGATTATGTGACCGTATTCCAAGAAACGTATAATTGGGAAAACTATAAAACACTGCATTTGTTAGGGAATAAAAGCATCTTTCCATATCGATTAGAAACACAGGAACGAGCTTTACGAGGAGGAATGCGTGGAGTAGGACTAGCAGCCTTATTGGGATTGGATGATTTCCGAAAAGATGCCTTTGCCACGGCTTTGCATGCTCATTTGTTACAACGTACCTATCCGCATGGAGAAATTAGTATTTCTTGCCCGCGCCTACGCCCTATCGTTAATGATGACACCATCAATGCAGGGGACGTAGGAGAAGCTCAATTATTGCAAGTCATCTTGGCGTATCGCTTATTCCTACCCTATGCAAATATTACGATTTCCACTAGAGAAACAGCCAGGTTCCGTAACGGGGTCCTACCATTAGCAGCAACGAAATTGTCAGCAGGTGTCAGCACAGGTATTGGTGAACATTCCTCAGAAGAAAAGAAACAAGAAGAAGGGGATGCACAATTTGAAATTGCTGACAGTAGAACCGTAGCGGAAGCTATGGAAGATGTGAAAGCCTTAGGCATGCAAGTGGTGATGAGTGATTATATCGATGTGCTCTATGAAGAAAAATAGCCCATCTATAGACACCTTAGTGTTGATTACAAATCGCCAGCTACTGAAAGATGACATTAGCTTAACAACATATGGTGCAGCACTGTCTAGGGGTATAGAAAGATTACAAAAGTATGGCAGACATTGTATTAATCATACAGAAGAAAGTAGTTTACCGTATAATATACGTAGAGCATATAGATCTACAGTAAAAGTGAATCTTCATAGTACTAAATTGCCTGATGCGAGGGCAGATAGTGCTGAACCAGACAACTGGATGAGAAATCACAGCAGTCTGTACACCCTGTGCCGTGACACTGATTTACCCTTTAAGGAGTATCTCCATCTCTGCGATTCCATAGGTAGTACCGTGGTATACCATGGAAAAGCAATTACTACCCGGGCACAATTAGAGATTATCTTAAACAGACAACCACGAATCCATATGCCTACCAATCTAATACGTCATTGGCAATCCGAACAAGAAGAACTATGGATTACCTTGCAACAACATTTTCAGGACATAACTATGTGGAGTACCGTCCACAACGAAGACGATATCAAGTTGTTAACATCCCTAGGAATCCCTAATTTGGAGTACGTCTTAATCAGTCCCATCTTTCCCACACCATGTAAAACAGGACATCCTGGTATTGGCGTTAGCCGAGGGAAAAAACTGTTACAACAGATCCAAGCTGAATATCCTCATGTACAAGGTATTGCATTAGGAGGTATCCACGAGCACAATTACCAACAATGCTTGCAACATTTTTTTACTGGCGTAGCTATTATGTCTGATTTCATGAAGCAAGTGCATAGCCATATATAAATATAAGAACGCCATACACTTCGGAGCAAATCTCAGTGGAATGTAAATTTGTGGAGAAGTGTATGGCGTTCGCTCCTTACGTTCTAGGCACGAAAGCGGGGAAAGAACGCCATATACAGCGTAGCACTCTCAGTGGAACGTAAATTTGTGGAGAAGTGTATGGCGTTCGCTCCTTACGTTCTAGGTACGAAAGTAGGGAAAGAACGCCATATACAGCGGAGTTTGCAAAACAAGTCTCAATCCTGTAAAATAGATAGGTAAAGATCATAAGGAGGAGCTATGTTACTGTCAATTGTTGTTCCCGTATTTAATGAGGAAGATAATATTCAAAAATTTTATACTACAGTCAAAGATGTATTGCAAACACTTGACTATGACCATGAAATTATTTTCGTCGATGATGGGTCCAGTGATGATAGTGCAGGCATGCTACGATATATTGGTAATCAAGATCCAAAAGTAAAAGTGCTGTTATTGGCAAGAAACTTTGGTCATCAATTAGCCTTGACCTGTGGATTAGATTACGCTCAAGGTGATGCGGTAATCACTATGGATGGAGATATGCAACATCCACCAGAGTTGATTCCAGAACTAGTCAAACATTGGGAAGCAGGTGCAGATGTAGTACGTACCATTCGTGATTCCACAGAAGATGCTAGTTGGGCAAAAGCTTTTACATCGAAATACTATTACAAAGTGCTTAACAAATTAGCCAATGTTCCTATCGTGGAAGGTGGTTCGGATTTTCGTTTGATGAATCGAAAATCCTTAGAAACATTGAAAAACTTTCGTGAACATGGCAGATTTTTGCGGGGCATTGTAGGCGACTTGGGGTTCGTGCAACATGAATTTCACTTCGTAGCACCCCCACGCTTTGCAGGCACTTCTAAATTTAGTGTAAAAAAAATGATGCGCTTTGCGTTAGACGGCATTACAGCATTTTCTAGAGTACCCTTGCGTTTAGCCTTATATATCGGCTTGCTATGCGGACTATTAAGCCTGATTATGATCGGACACATATTGTTTGTTCACTTCTTCTCTGACAATGTTATCAGTGGTTGGTCTACCCTAGGGGTGGCTATCTTCTTCCTAGGTGGTGTACAACTGGTAGGCATTGGTATTATAGGAGAGTATGTAGGACGAATTTTTGAAGAGGTTAAACAACGACCGTTATATTGGGTGAAAGACACTATAAACTGTCACATAGAAGACAAATAATCGTATATAAGAGAGGAGTCCTATGACGAGTAAAAAGAAACAATACCTGGCAGTCGCTCTATTAGTAGGCTTTTTAGGTACTAGTGTACACGGAGCTTACCAATATGGCGATACAGGCAATGAAATTCTTGGAATTCAAAAAAAACTCATCGCTGCTGGTTATAAAGCTAGGGAAACTAGCGAATATGATGCAAATACAAAGTGGGCTGTTAGATTATTCCAAAAAGATAATGGATTAACAGTGGACGGTATATTAGGGGCAGTGACCTATAAAAAATTGATGGGTAAACCACTGCCGGCGACAACGAAAACGGTGTCTAAAAAGAAAGAAATTTCTGAAAAAGATGCGCTACTATTGTCCCATATCGATCCAAGTAGAGAATCTACAGCTATCACATCTACGTTAAAGCATAAAAAAGACAAAAGCTCTGCCCCACAAGGGTTGACTTTCAAAAAGAAAGGCAAAACATACAAAGGCTTAGAGATTGGACATCAACCTATATCTGGCAATGTGAAAGAGATTTTGACCTATGCGAATACATTTACGGGCGTGCCTTATAAATTTGGAGGCACTACACCAGCGGGATTTGATTGCTCTGGATATATTCGATATGTATTCCAAAAGATAGGCTTTGATATGCCGCGCCAAGCTGACGAACAGTATACAGTGGGTAAAAAAGTAGAAAAAAATAACCTACAACCAGGTGATTTAGTGTTCTTTGAAACCTATGAACCAGGGATTTCCCATTCTGGTATTTACATCGGTGATGGACAATTCATCAGTGCCACATCTAGCAGTGGTGTAGCCGTAGCAGATATTGATGATAGCTACTGGGGACCACGTTACAGGGGGGCAAAACGCGTCCTATAACACACAAGCTGTAATGATACTGTCATTACAGCTTTTGCCATATATGCGATAAGTGGAAATATAAAGGAGTTAACTATGACGCACGCAGGCATTCACATACAAGATGTACAATTTTCCTATGGATCTCAGACGGTTATCCATAATATGACGATCACTATTCCCAAAGGTGAGTTTGTACTGGTGGTGGGACCTAATGGATCTGGGAAAACCACCTGGCTTCGTATGGTAGCAGGACTATTAGAACCGACAGCAGGTCATCTTTGCTTAGACGGCATTAGTCCGAAAGAAGCACAAATGAAAGGACTCATTCACTTAGTGCCACAAATTTATAACAAGAATGCAGCCCAATTTCCAGCTACCGTAGAAGAGGTAGTGGGACTCGCTTTATTTCACGTACCGAAGGAAGATAGAAAAGGACGCATCTTGGATGCTTTGGAATTGGTGGGCATGCAAGATTTCTTGAAACGCCGCATTGGAGAACTCAGTGGAGGTCAACAACAACGTGTCATGTTAGCTCAAGCCTTAGCACGGAAACCGAACTATATCTTGTTGGATGAGCCCACAAGTGGCATTGATTACGAAACAAGTAAGAAAATTTATGAAGTATTGCGCTCCTTACAACAAGAAAATATTACCGTCATTATGGTTACTCATGATGTGACGGAGGCCGTGGAAGTGGCAGATACAATTTTATGTGTGGATGGACATGCTTGTTACTATGGGCCTTGCAAAGGCTTTATGGAAAGTCATCAGGGCTCTCGTTTGGCATGGCATTTAGGAGGTTAAGATGGACATTTTATCCTATACATTTATGCAACGTGCCTTTTTAGCAGGCCTCGTCGTGGCGCTCATGTGTCCCTTAATCGGTATGTTCATCGTTATCAAACGACAATCCATGCTCGGCGATGGCTTAGGGCATATTGCTTTCGCCGGTGTAACGGGGGCATCCTTACTGAAAGTATACCCTCCATTAGGTGCTGTTATATTGACGGTACTTTCTGCGATGGGAATAGAACTCGTGCGCCGCTACCAAAAACAATATGCAGATATGATAATGGCATTATTCTTTTATGCAGGCTTAGCGTTGGCTATCGTATTTTCCACGATGGTAAAAATGCCTAGTACGGGTCTATTGAACTTCTTATTTGGCAGTATTTTGACGGTCACTATGACAGATATCTATGGCATTGGTGCAGTGGCGATAGTAGTGGGTGTTATCATGAAATTTGTGTATCACTCTTTAATGCTTACCTCCTTTGACGAGGAAATTGCTCGCACCGTAGGTATCAATGTGAATCGTGTGAACATGATCTTTGCCATCTTAACAGCCTTGGTCGTTGTGATGGGGATGACCGTAGTAGGGATTTTATTAATTAGTGCGTTGATGATAGTTCCTGTTGCCTCTGCTCATTTATGGAAACGAGGTTTTAAAGAAACTTGGGGTATCGCCACCGTATATTCAGTGTTATCCGTTGTTGGCGGACTATGTAGCGCCTTTTGGTTAGACTTTGCACCAGGAGGTACGATTGTACTTACAGCTATTGGACTGTATGTCATTACATTTTTTGTGAATTTAGTGAAGTGTAGATAGTAATACAATATAACATCAGTATTGAAAGTATCGGAATCATATATAAGTCAATGACCGTACCTAAATGCATACTTTCATCAAAATCTGTGGTATAATAAAGGCAATAGACAATTTTAGGAGGGAAACCATGACAGGAAATGAATTACGCCAAGCGTATTTGAATTTTTTTGAAAGTAAAGGACATTTAAAACAAGAGAGTTATTCTCTTGTTCCAGATAACGACCCATCTTTGTTATTAATCGGTGCGGGTATGGCGCCTTTAAAACCATTTTTTACAGGTAAATTAGTGCCACCTTGTACACGAATTACGACAAGCCAAAAGTCAATTCGTACAGGTGATATTGAAAACGTAGGACGTACAGCGCGTCATCATACATTCTTTGAAATGTTGGGGAACTTCTCTTTTGGTGACTATTTCAAGAAAGAAGCCATCCATTGGGCATGGGAATTCTTAACAGAAGTTATCAAATTGGACAAAGAAAAATTATATGTCACTGTATATCCAGATGACCAAGAAGCATATGACACTTGGCATAATGAAATCGGCTTGCCAGATAGTCATATTAGCCGTCTAGAAGATAATTTCTGGGAAATCGGCGAAGGTCCATGCGGTCCAGATAGCGAGATTTTCTTTGACTTAGGACCAGAACGTGGTTGCGACGATCCAAACTGTGCGCCAGGTTGTGATTGTGATCGTTTCCTTGAAATTTGGAACCTTGTGTTCACGCAATTCAACCGTACTGCAGAAGGTACATACGAACCATTGGCTAAGAAAAATATCGATACTGGCGCTGGTTTAGAACGTTTGGCATCTGTGTTGCAAAACAAAGAAAGTAACTTTGAAACAGACTTGATTTTCCCAATCATCGAAGCCACAGCGAAAAAAGCGGGTGTTACGTATCATACAGATGCGAATACAGATATTTCTTTGAAAGTTATTGCCGACCATATTCGTGCCATTGTAGCATTGATTGCAGATGGTGTGTTACCATCTAATGAAGGCCGTGGATATGTACTTCGTCGTATTTTACGTCGTGCTGTTCGTCATGGTCGTCTATTAGGCATTCAAGGACCATTCTTGGTACCATTAGTAGATATCGTAGTAGATATCTTAGGTGGAGCTATCACGAACATTGTGGAAAAACAAGACTTCGTAAAACGTGTGGTAGCGAATGAAGAAGAACGATTTAACCAAACTTTGGCATCTGGCCTTGATATGTTGAGCCAATTGTTGGATACATTAAAAGCTGATGGTACGACTACCGTACCTGGTCAAGATGTATTCAAATTATATGATACTTACGGATTCCCATGGGAATTGACAGAAGAAATTGCGCACGAAGCAGGTTTCACGATCGACCAAGCTGGTTTTGAAGCTGCCATGAATGAACAACGTACCCGGGCTCGTGAAGCTCGTGAAGATGTAGATGCAAAAGTAGCAACTCCAGATATTACGCACTTATCCAATGAACATATTTCTGACGATGAAAGTGCCACAGCATCCACCGTCTTATTAATCGGTGAAGGGGCAAAAGCTATCGATCGCGCTGAAGATGGACAGGATGTAACCATTATCGTAAAAACGACTCCATTCCATGCAGAAGGAGGCGGACAATTAGGTGACACTGGCTTCATCGTAGGTCCATTGGGTAAAGTAGAAGTACATACAGCGAAAAAATTACCAGAAGGCACTACGTACCATATTGGTACAGTGGTAGAAGGTAGCATTTCTGTGAATGACGAAGTTACGTTTGCAGTGGATGTAGAGCGCCGTCAACATATGGCACGTAACCATACAGCGACGCATTTATTACATGCTGCTTTGCGCTCCGTATTGGGTACACATGTCAACCAAGCTGGCTCTTTGGTAACGCCAGACTACTTGCGTTTTGACTTTACACACTTCTCTCCTGTGACGGCAGAAGAATTACAAACGATTACGAACCTGGTAAATGAACAAGTTCTTCGTGCCTCCACATTGGAAGTAGAAACGATGTCCATCGATGCAGCGAAAGCAAAAGGCGCTATGGCGTTGTTCGGTGAAAAATATGGCTCCGAAGTACGTGTCGTATCTGTACCAGAATTCTCCATCGAATTGTGTGGCGGCTCTCACGTAGAAAATACAGGATTTATCGGTCAATTCCGTATTACTTCTGAAGGTGGTATCGGTTCTGGCGTGCGCCGTATCGAAGCGGTGACAGGTAAAGCAGCTTTAGCTTTAGCACAACAAGAAGAACATACGTTAAAATCTATAGCAACTCTTGTAAAAGCAAAACCACAAGAAGTGGTAGGCAAAGTACAACAGGTACTGGACCATGCAAAAGCTGTAGAACGTGAGCTAGATCAAGTGAAAAAAGAATTGAACAGCGGTAATCTTGATGGTGTCTTAGCAGGTCAATTTACAGTAGGCGATGTAACAGCTGTGGTCGCATCTGTTCCAGTATCCGACATGGGTGAATTGCGCGATATGGCAGATATGGTTCGCGATAAAATCGGTTCTGGCGTTGTTCTTTTAGGAGCTGCTGGTGGCGATAAAGTAAACTTCGTCTGCATGGCTACGAAAGACGTAGTAGGGAAAGGTATCCATTGCGGTAACATTGTAAAAGCAGCAGCCCAAGCGGCTGGTGGTAATGGCGGTGGCCGTCCAGATATGGCACAAGCTGGTGGTAAAGATCCAGCAGCGATGGACCAAGCCTTAGCAGCAGGTAAAGAAGCCATCCAATCCATGGTTGGATAAGGTTACTATAGATGAGACTTTCAATAGAAAACTCATAATAAGGAGGGATTGTATGAATCTTTCAGATAAAACAATGGTGATTAAACCGGTACAAACTACGCCGTTAACGCCAGAAGAAGTATTCCAACATGTGTTTCAAGCACTAGTGGAAAAAGGGTATAACCCGATTAGTCAAATCACAGGATATCTCATTTCGGGAGATCCAACGTATATTACAAGTTATAACAATGCTCGGAAAGATATTCGTAGCATCGAACGTGATGAACTCATTGAAGAACTTGTAAAAGAGTATGTGAAAGCGAAACAATTATAATGCGAATTATGGCACTAGATGTGGGAAGTCGGACCATAGGCGTCGCATGCAGTGATGCGCTGTATATTACAGCGCAAGGCATTGAAACCATTCGCCGTACATCTCACGAAAAAGACTTTCAGCGCATTGCGGAATTAATCCGTGAATATGAGGTAGACACCATTGTGGTAGGAATGCCTAAAAATATGAATGGCACCAAAGGGGAACGGGCTGAAAAAACGGAAGCCTTTGTGGAAAAGATGAAAGAAGTCATTTCTACGCCAGTTGTATATTGGGATGAACGTTTATCTACAGTGATGGCGGAAAAATCTTTAATTGCCGCTGATGTAAGTCGTAAAAAACGGAAAGAAGTCATTGATAAAATGGCAGCAGTTGTCATTTTACAAGGCTATTTAGATAGTCGTTCATAAGGAGGTTACCATGATCGAACAAGGTTACGAAGGTGAAGTATCTGTGATTGTCATTGAAGACGAAAATGGAGAAGAGATGTACTATGAAGAAGAAATGCTCATTCAATATGATGGAAAGGCATTTGCAATTTTAGTATCTCTTCCTCCAGAAGAAGACACTGAACATGATGAACCAGAAGTGATTATTGCACGCATTGATGAAGAAGATGGAGAACAAGTTTACGTGGCTCCAACTGATGAAGAATTCGATGCAGTCATTAAATTATACGAAGAAATGGACTAATCGCTAGTAAGGGCTGTAACAGATTGCCGATAGGCAGTTCCGTTGCAGCTCTTTTTCTGTATGGTGGTCATCATGTTTAGAAATAATGAGTACAGTGGAGAAGTAAGAGATATGGCAACAGAAGAAAAGAACAAACAAATTCAGTATGAACTATATATTCCCGCCCAATTTGACGAGGAGATTCGACGTTCATTAGAAGCACTGATGGAGGATATGTTAGAAGATATAGGGACTGTGCATGAAGGGGAATCGATGTATAAAGAAAATGGTGAAATTGACCATTGTGTACTTCGGTTTTCTATGGATGAAGGGGATGAATTCGTAGAGGAAATACTTCTCTGCTTGAGAGAAGCAGGTGTACCTTGTGGTGCTAAGTTATATCAAAATGGAAATGTCATTGCAGAGTTAGGCAATTTACATCATATCCATGTTGTGTTGGATGCATCATTAGGATATACGAAACAGTTCAAACGATTGGATACAGAAATTTCTAAGGCTTTGAAAGAAAATAACGTTGTCAGTGGCACCACACTACATATTCCAGAGGGAGTGGCTATCTTTGCGTATTATGTAGCAGATAAGGACCTTGCAATGAGCACCATTGAGAAGTATCTTGGTCGCAGTGCGCTAGGAACAGGAGCTACGATCGATGTGGTAGACTCGGGCCTTACGATTCATGAACGGTTTATGACAGATATATATAGCATCTATCGTGGGGTAGTGCCTGATTTGTGGTCTGCCATTAAAAATGAGTGGAAAGGCATCTCTTCCCGAGAGTGGATACAATTGTTGCGCCGCTATCCAGATACGCCGGAAGGGCTTAGTTTCTTGCTCAATATTGTGAATGGTACGTACCAACAGGAATACACATCTATGAAGGTTACATTCCCTATGTTTCTCTACGAAGGCAAACGATTTTACTTACTGTCAGCACGTCAAATGTTAGAATTTGATCTTCATGGGCGAGATGTGATGAACATGGATATATGGGGGCCTGATGTAAAACCGTCACAAGTACGAGCGCCTTCTAAACAGAGAAATCTGTGCTTGTTTGCGACTACTGGGGAAGGGGAAGAGGCATCGCGGCTGTACCTTGACTACAACCCGACAAAATCCGGGCATGTAGGGCAGGTGATCTATTACGATGGGGACACGCATATGCTAGAGGTGTTGGCGCCGTCTTTCAGTCACGCCTTGTTAGAAATTATGGATGAAATGTCCGACAATTTAGCGGATTCCATTCTAGAAAGCGTTATGGAACACATCATGAATTTGAATATAGAAGCATTGGACCTCGACAGCGAAGATAATCAGCTCCTGATGAGTACTATGGCTATCCTAGCTGAAAGTACCATAGAAGATGGCATGAGTCCTACACCCCTTAGAAGTGGAAGTATGGGCATGGTATTATTAGAAAATGCTACTTTTGATATGGAGCAATTTAAACAGGACTTGCTCGCTCAATGGGATATTGTTTCCGCAACAAGTGCTAATGATATGAAAGCAGGAGCAGCGGTTGTTACGAAAGATGTGGACTCTGTAGATACAGCAGATATGGAGAAAGCACATGTGTTAATCATTGACGATGTGAAAGTTGTGATAGCACCATTCGACTTTGCTATGCCGGTAGAAGCATTAGAACCGGGGGCGCTGCGGAATTATCTGTTTAACAATGCCTTAGACGTGGTTATGAAGCATACGAACCATGTAGCAATCAGTATCGTAGAAGGTACGGGTAATACATTGGAAGATAGTATTTTGCTGTCGAAGTTACTTGCAGTGGCAACAGTGCAAACAGGAGCTACCGCTATCTATACAAATGGTGTTCTCTATGAAGCGGACAAGTACTACCAAGAAACAGAGAATCTACGAGATAATGTGTTGCCTATGGTGAACCTCGTGTGGGTTGATATTGATTTTGAAGAAGATGGAACCACATCTTTGTATACTAATGGTATGGAAGAGTTCGACCAACTCAATGTGGAATTCTTGCATTGTCCGTGGGATCCAGAGCGTGCTTGGAATTATATCCTTAGTGTGGCGAATTTTATGCTCACATCTGGAAAAGAGCTGAATGACGGTGATTCTATCGGTAGAACAGAGACAGAAGAACTGGTGGTTCACATCGATGAGCCAGTCCATGCAGATGGATTACAAAGTATACAAATTTTCTTTGCTGAAAGTGAAGAAGCATAAATAATAAAAGAGGCTGTAGAATTATGACAGCCCTTTTTCTGTATGAACGGGATGGTGTCCTTAGTGGTTCCCTGTAATTCGGAGTGGAGAGTACTTTCACAGGTCAAACATATAGCATAGGTGAGTGTAGCCTCTAGATTGATCTATGCTATATAGAAAAATTGCTATATACACTCCTAAAATGGTATAATATAGTATTCATTGAAAAGGAGATTGCTGTGAAACAATATGTAAAATACATCTACGGATGTGTAGCGATTCTGTTAGTGACAGTATTTGGTGTCCTGGCAGGTATGTATTATATTCCTTGGACAGGTGGCTCTAAGGAGGATGTAGAAACGGTTGTCATTAGTGAGAACCAAACTGGTGCGGAGATTGGTGATGTGCTCTATGAAAGAGGCCTCATAACGTCACCAACTGTGTTCCGTGGTGCCTTGCGCTTAACGGGGACGATGGACAAATTACAACATGGGTATTATCAAATTCCTCATCACTCTAGTTTAAGCGAGATTATTGGATTACTCCAACAAGGTAGATTGAAAACAGTTAAGCTAACGATTCCAGAGGGATTTACCATCGGTGAAATTGGCAAGCGTATCGAAGAGCAAGGTATTGATACGCAGTATGCTTTCATGGAATATGGCAAGACATATACGCCCTATGAGTATATGGTAGGGACGAAGCCTGTGACCTATCGGGTAGAAGGATTCCTATTCCCTAGCACCTATGAGATTCCTGTAGGCAGCAAGGCAGAAGATGTGATGAAGATTATGGCGGATGAAATGAATCGCCAATTAACGCCAAAATTGCGACAAGATATTGAAGCCCAAGGTATGACTATCTTTGAGTTCATCACCTTAGCATCGTTGGTAGAAAAAGAAGCGAAGTTCGATGAAGATCGTCCTATCATTGCTGCTGTATTCCGCCAACGTTTGAAAACGGGCATGCCTTTAGAATCTTGTGCCAGCATCCAATACATTCTAGGGTATCCAAAGCCGCTCATTACGATTGAGGATACACAACTAGAAAGCCCATACAACACATACCTTCATAAAGGATTGCCACCAGGGCCAATTGCAAACCCAGGCATCAAATCCATGGAGGCGGTTCTCTATGCACCACCGACAGAGTATTTATTCTTTGTGGCTGATAAAGAGGGGCACCATCATTTTACAAAAACCTATGAAGAACATTTGAAAATAGTGGATCAAATTTATGAAAATTAAAGAGATTTTAAATGAACAACGCATTTATGCGCTCTTGCATGATGTACCAATTTTACGGGAATCGGAAGTAGAACTCTTTGAAGACTTAATTGGTTTGTACAAACCGAAACGTGTGCTAGAAGTGGGGACTGCTATCGGATATTCGTCTTTGTTATTGGCGAAACATATGGACAAAGAAGGACAACTAATCACCATGGAATTAGACGATGTGCGCCATGGGATGGCAACTCATTTTATTTCGCAGTCGGAATACGGGGATAAAATTACGTTGCTGAAAGGAGATGCCACAGAATTATTAGAAACGGTGGAAGGGCCTTTTGACTTGGTGTTCCTAGATGGTCCTAAAGGGCAGTACTTGAAACAGTTGGAATTGATCGAGCCGAAGCTAGCAGAAAGCGCAGTGGTACTCGCTGACAATGTGCTATTCCGAGGCTATGTGCGGGGAGATAAAGAACCGCCACGTCGCTTTAAAACCATTGTGAGGCGGTTGCAGGAGTACTTGGCTTATGTAGAACAAAAAGAACACTATAACACCACCATTTATCCTATGGGAGATGGCATGAGTGTCAGTGTATGGAAAGGATAGATTATGACGAAACGACATATGGAATTACTAGCTCCAGCTGGTAATATGGATAAATTAAAAATGGCCATCCGCTATGGAGCAGATGCCGTATATTGCGCTGGCCGTGCTTTTGGATTGCGTGCCGCTAGCTCCAACTTTGACAATGATCAATTGAAAGAGGCTGTAGAATTTGTACATAGCCATGGCAAAAAAATCTATGTAACTTGTAACATTATTCCTCACAATGAGGACTTAACAGGCTTAGAAGAGTACTTACAATTTTTAGAAAGTATCAAGGTGGATGCCATCATTGTTGCCGATTTAGGTATTTTCTTGTTGGCGAAACGTGTGGCTCCAGGCTTAGAATTGCATGTAAGTACCCAAGCCAATACAACGAACTATTTGACTACAGAGTTCTGGAAAGAACAAGGGGCAGCTCGTGTAGTAGTGGCTCGTGAGGTAAGCATTGAAGATATTAAGACCATGCGTGAAAAAGCAGATATCGAAATCGAAGCCTTCGTTCATGGAGCTATGTGTATTTCTTACTCTGGACGTTGCTTGTTGAGTAACTATATGACCAACCGTGATGCGAACCGTGGTGCTTGCACACAAGCGTGTCGTTGGAAATATAATTTGGTGGAAGAAAATCGTCCTGGCGAATACTACCCAATCGAAGAAGATGAACATGGCACCTACATCTTTAACTCCAAGGATTTATGCTTGTTGAAATACATCCCTGAGCTGTATAAAGCCGGTGTAGATAGCTTGAAAATCGAAGGCCGCATGAAGTCTGTGCACTATGCAGCGACTGTATCTAAAGTGTATCGGGAAGCTATTGATAAGTTTCTAGAAGAAGGGGACGATTGGTATGTACGTGATGAATGGTATGCAGAATTAGAAAAAATCTCTCACCGTCCTTATACAGAAGCCTTTGCCATCGAAAAGCCAGGGGAAGAAGCGCAAAACTATGGAAAATCTTCCAATACGCAAACCCATGATTTCATTGGTCTTGTAGAAGGGTACAATGCAGAAGAAGGTTATGCGTACATGGAACAACGTAATAATTTCAAGGTAGGAGAAACAGTGGAATTCTGTCAACCTCATGGACCATTGGTGAAGCACGTAATTACACGTATGACTGATGAAGATGGTAATGATATTGATGTGGCAAAACATGCGCAAATGAAATTGCGCCTATACATCGACACACCATTGGAAGAATACTCCATGATGCGCCGTGAAACAAAGCAAAAATAATTCTTGCTGTAGAAGGGGAGGACCAAGATGCAAGAACAAGACATTGTGTATGATCCGCAGTATGTGTACTTTCAGATTGAACGACAGCATACGAATTATGTGAATCGCATATTAGAAGGTTATGAATATGTAGGGGTCATGACGACGGTGAATGCAGAGGGGTTGTGCATGGTCCGCACCACTGAGTCAACTCGTGAGTTAGCAAAACAAATTTTACAATCCTTACCTATTTCTGTGACTCTCTTGGAGTAAGCAAGTTCTGAAAGAGAGGCACCATATAAGTTGTACTAGTATTACGTATTGGTGAATAAAGTGGAGAACTAAGAGATATGGCAACAGAAGAAAAGAAACAACAAATCTCGTATGAACTATATATTCCAGCCCAATTTGACGATTCTTGTAGGGCTTCTTTGGAAGTACTGATAGAACATAAACTAACAGATGTGGGTACTATCCATGAAGGAGAATCCGTGTATAAAGAGAATGGTGAAATTGACCATTGTATACTACGGTTTTCCATGGATGAAGGGGATGAACTAGTAGAAGAAATACTCATTTCTTTAGAAGAACTAGGCATACCATATGGTGCTAAGTTGTATCAAAATGGAACGGTTATTGCAGAATTAGGCAATTTACATCATATCCATGTCGTATTGGATGCATCGTTAGGGGATGCGAAACAGTTTAAACGATTGGATGCAAAAATCTCTCGGGCTTTAGAAGAAAATAACGTTGTCAGCGCTTCAACACTACGCATCCCAGAGGGAATAGCGAACTTTATCTACTATGTGGCAGATAAAGATCTTGCGATCAGCACCATTGAGAAGTATCTTCGTAGAAGCTCACTGGGGAAAGGGGCTACCATCGATGTGGTAGACTCCGGTCTTACGATTCATGAACGATATATGACGGATATATCTCGTGTGTATCGAGGGTTAGTACCTGATGTATGGAATGTGATTCAAAGCGAGTGGAAAGGGGTGTCCCCTCAAGAATGGATGAATTTATTACGGCGGTATTCACATACTCCGGAAGGGCTGAGTTTCTTGCTTAATGTGGTGAATGGTACCTATCAAAAGGAATATACGTCCTTGAAAGTAAACTTCCCTATTTTTATGTACGAGGGTAAACAATTCTATTTACTTTCAGTGCGTCAAATGTTAGAATTTGATCTTCACGGACGAGAAGTAATGAATATGGACATATTGGGGCCTGATACAAAACCATCGCAAGTACGAGCGCCTTCTAAACAGAGAGATTTATGCCTCTTTGCAGCTACTGGCGAAGGGGAACAGGCGTCCCGTTTATACATCGACTATAATCCAACAAAATCTGGCACTGTAGGACAAATCATCTATTTTGACGGAGATACGAATACATTGACCTTGTTGGGGTCTTCTTTCAGCGAAGCCTTGTTAGTACTTATGAGAGAACAATCCGATAGGGTAGGTGATTACTTAGTTGAAAGTATCATACAGAAAACAATGAGCCTAGATATAGATATGGCTGATGTACAAAGTGCAGAGAATCAACTATTGTTTGATGCAATGCGGAATTTGGCGGAAAAAATTCTAGAAGGCACTGGTGGCATTGGACCTATGGTCGGTAAACGCGGTTTTATGGGCATGGTGCTATTGGACAATGCAGAATTTGATGTGAATCGCTTTAAAAAGGATTTACTCACTAAATGGGATATTGAGTCCATTACAAGTCCTGAAGGAATGAAAGTTCGTGCAGCCATTGCCACAAAGGATGTAGATTCCGTGGAAGAAGAGGATATGGAAGAAGCACACTTTCTAGTGATTGATGACTATAAAGTAGTGGTGGCACCATTTTCCTTTGCCATGCCAATGGAAGCTGTTATGCAGGGGGCTACTCGAAATTACCTTTGGGATGATGCATTGGATGCGGTAGTTAATCATACGAGCCATGTGGCAATTAGCATTGTGGAAGGACCAGGTAAGCCATTAGAAGAAGGGATTTTACTAGCTAAGTTACTGGCAGTGGCGACGGAGCAAACCGGAGCTAGTGCGATATATACAAATGGAGTTTTGTACGAAGCTAGTAAGTACCATGAAGAGACGGAACAGTTACGGGATGATATGCTACCTATGGCAAATTTAATCTGGGTAGATATGGACTTTGAAGATGATGGTACTATTTCCTTGTCCACTAGTGGTATGGAACTGTTCAAGCAACTCAATATTGAGCTTTTACATTGTCCGTGGGAACCGGAAAAAGCTGAGAACTATGCGCTAGCTGTGGCAGGCTATATTTTGACATCAGATACAAAGGTGCAAGATGGTGATTCCGTTGGTAGAACTGAGGGAGAGCAAATGATAGTTCATATCGGTGAACCAGTTCATGCAGATGGATTGCAAAGCATACAAATTTTCTTTGATGAAAGTGAAGAAGATTAAATATGTGGTAAAAGTAAGGAATCAATAGATGATGAAAGGGGCGTGTAGAATGCCGACAGCCCCTTTTGTTGTATAAACAGTTGTATAGCCTTGCGTATATACAAAAGTAATGTGTATTGTTAGTAAGGGAAAAACTCTTGCCATTCTACTCATATTTTGTTAGAAAAAAGTTAAATAAATTATAAAAAACGCTTGCATAGATGTGAGGGATATGATATTATATATTTGTTGTTACAATAAGTAGCAAACGGTAGCGAAACAATGTTTCCCAAGGACAGTTGAATTGGTTCGTTACTATGGATGGAAGATATCGGGGCATAGCGCAGTTTGGTAGCGCACCTGGCTTGGGACCAGGGGGTCGCAGGTTCGAATCCTGCTGCTCCGACCATTTTCTTATGTGCGGGTGTAGCTCAATGGTAGAGCCCCAGCCTTCCAAGCTGGTTGCGAGGGTTCGATTCCCTTCACCCGCTCCACTTATACATGTTGTTGTATTTAATGCGTTCCCATACAGAGACAATGTCTATGTGATGGGTTATTTTATTATTTACAGTAAAATAGCATGACATAACTACATATGGTTCAGTAGCTCAGTTGGATAGAGCAACGGCCTTCTAAGCCGTGGGTCGGGGGTTCGAATCCCTCCTGGATCACCAGAGTACAAAGGATTCTACTTGATGTAGGATCCTTTTTGTGTAGCAGGGATCGACGCACTAAGGTCTCTGCGTCACTGCGTTCCTAGAGACCTAAGTTGCTTACGTACCCCTCCTGGATCACCAGAGTACAAAGGATTCTACTTGATTTAGGAGCCTTTTTGTGTGGCAGGGATGCTATCGCTAAGACCTTAGCGTCGCCTAAGGCTCCTAAAGGTCTAAGCTTGCCGCTATCCCTCCTGGATCACCACGTAAATAAGCGGATAGTTCAGATTGAGCTATCCGCTTTTGTGTATTTGCATTATTTTATTGTTACGAAACGACACAAGGTTTCTACACCTAACTGCGTTCTCTAATCTCATCGCTTCCTAATATGAGAGGAGGTGATACTATAACACTATTCGAAGTTTTAATATTATTAATTCAGTTCGGATTGCTTGTTGTAGCAGTTTTAACTTATATGCAAATGTAAGTGAAAAGCCTAACGTATCAACCCTTCTCTTTATCTTTCCAAAATAGTAATGCACCCATGGCATTGACTATGTAGAATATGTATTTGCCAACGTTGGCGAAATTGCCTTGGGTGAAAGCTTTCAATAGTTGCACGATGTTATAGATCATCCAGAACGGCCATTGTGTATCTAATTTTAGAGCGTTAAAAAGGTTCGCAATGAGTGAGAAGGCAAATACGATGGTGGTTAGGATGGATAAAAAGTTCATATGACCGCCAAAGCCTATGTAATTGGCAACGCTGGAAATGGTGAAAGCAATGACGGTGATGATGCCAGCAACTAATCGTTTTTGTGAAGAATTCATTGTATTAGGAATGCCTTCGTGGGATGCATTCCATTTTTTGATGGCAAAGGTATAGATAATGAAAGTAACAGGATAGGTAATGATAGCTGCTTTATTTCCTAAAATAAAATCGATGGCGCCGGATAGGATCGTGTTCACGATGCCGAGATAATTCCCCCATTTGTTGAGCTGTCCTGTAAATCGTGTAGACAACATAGAAATGCCAACGTTAATAACAGAAATAAGACCAAAGGGAACGAGAGCAGTCCAAGGCCCCCAATCTACAAATTTTTCAAGACGTGAGTTCAGGTAACCAGCAGAAATGGCAATCCCCACTACAAGTGCGACACCGAGTACATCAAACCACTTGGAAATAGCGAATTGTTTTAAATACTGTTTCATAAAGGTATCCTTTCTATGAGAATATAAACTTGTATGAATGTGTGAGTTCATAGGTAATACATGTAATAGAAACACTAGATACATCATTGTAATAGGCATAGTAGAGGTATTAGGTTTCTGTATAAGAAATCTACGAGTATACTCGTAGATAACAAATATGATTTTTACCATATGTTTAATCATAACATACTAGTAGGAATATCTCAAATAATGATAGTAATAGCTTGCAAGCTAGTGATGCTAGTGAAAGCCTCACGGAATCGGTTACAAAAAGAGTTGTCTCTTGTTTTGCTATGAACCTTGTGACGGATCTGATTAGATAAAGGGATGACCGCAATACACTGTGAGTATTACTTGTCACGTTCAATTATATATATTTAGGCAAAGGGAAGAGCACGGCATACCCCTTACAAACGGTATTTCATAATGTTTGTTCGGGGCACACCGTGCTCTTCTAAGGTATATGTAATTGTGAGATAAGTGAACGTGACAAAGATTTAGCGTACCTAGAGGTATATTGCGGTCATCTTGCATTTGTTTGATTTAGTCAATAAAAGGCTGCCACAAAAGCTGCTACGCATAACTGCGTTTCTTAGGTGGAGTATGGAATCTCAAGGTATTCTAGTAGACGTTTGATGGTGTCTTGCCCATCGTAACAGGTATCGATGAGATATCCCGGTTCACGTAAAAACTCTGTTAAGCCTCGATAATAAAAATGTTTTCTCCTATCTTCTATGATAAAAGGGATTAGATTGTGTTTGAGGCATTCTTTAAAGGCGATGAGTCTACCCACACGACCGTTTCCATCTTGAAAGGGGTGGATGCATTCAAAACGGAAATGAAATTCCACAATATCTTCAAATGAAATGTGTTCTTTGTTTGTATACCATGCTAATAAATTTTGTACATCGCCTGTCACTTGCTCAGGTTTTGAGGTTTCTCTACCACCGACTACATTCGGTCGTGTTTTGTAGTCTCCTACTTTGAACCAAGGAAGTGTTTCGTCTTTGGTGTTACTTTTTAATAGGTAGTGAAGGTGTTTAATGATCACTTCTGTTAATGGATCTTCGGCAATATCAATGCAGTAATCAATGGCTCTAAAGTGGTTGATAGTTTCAATGATATCATCAACGGACAGACTTTCTTCTCCGTGAACAGTATTTGTTTCAAAGATATGTCTAGTTTGCTCTTCGTTCAATTTACTACCCTCTATATGGTTGGAGTTATAAGTCATACGCACTTGGAGTTCGTGGTAGAGTCCACCAGAGATTTTATGGTCTTTTTCTTCTCGTAATTGTGTAAGGATGGGATTGTCAGACTCTAGTGTGTAGAGATCTGTTGGAGAGCAAGAAAAGTACTCACATAATTTGTGTATCACTGATGGTGAAAGTTTTTCACCTCTTCCGATTTTCGCAATGGTTCTTGAAGATATGTGAAGTAAATGTGTTAAGCTTGACTTACGTATATCATTCTCTTCTAATATGGTTATTAATCCTTGGTAATTATACATATACTACCTCCATAATCTTTACTTATCATATAAAAAAATGGACAAAAAGTAAAGATTTTAGAGTGGAAAGTAAAGATATACGACTACTAAGTAAAGAATAATAAAAGATTGTGTAATACATCTGTTCGTGACTCTAGCTACATACAAACCAACGTTCCTCATGGTATAATACGATATAATACAAGGAGGATCTATGACGATACGAGATAGGATTATTGCCTACTGGAAAGGGCGCAGTGCTGAGTTTGGAGCACTTCGTAAAAAAGAATTGACATCTGATTTGGCGCCACGTTGGCTACGAGAGATTACGCCGCATATTAAAGATCATCATCAACGTATTCTAGACTTAGGTACAGGCACAGGCTTTTTTGCTTTTTTGTTGGCACAACAAGGATATTCTGTGACCGGTGTGGATCTAACGGAAGAGATGATCGCAGTGGCGAAGGAGCAAGCTTTGGAATTGAAGAATTCCTTAGCGGGTACGGTAGACTTTCATTGTATGGATGCCATGCAGTTAGAGTTTTCCGATGATTCTTTCGATGTGATTGTAGCTCGTAATGTAACATGGACACTGCCTGATGTGGAATCGGCCTATAAAGAGTGGTATCGTGTGTTAGCGCCCAAGGGTGTGCTTATCAATATTGATGGCGATTATGGTGTAGAATTGAAAGTTCCCGTAGTGGCGAACCATCATATTCATGAAGGTGTTTCCAACACAACGATGCAGGAATGCATTGCTATAACAGAGGAACTTTCCATCAGTCGTATGGATCGCCCTCATTGGGACGTACACATGATGCGCAAGGCAGGATTTTCCAGAGTGTATTTAGATATGGCGGTGAGCAGCCGCATTTATGAAGAAGAAAATGAATTATATAATCCAGTGCCACTCTTTTCCATTGTGGCAAGGAAATAAGGAGTTATTATGCAAACATTTGAAACTTTTAATGTAACAGAACAGAATAAATTTGGTATGGCATCTGCTTTAGCGATGACAGATTTCACAAAATGCTTTGAACCAGTACTATTTCTATTTGGTCAATCTGGTGTGGGTAAAACGCACCTATTGAAAGCCATGGAGCAAGAAGCGGTGAAACAGAATGCAGCTATCCGTGTGCGGTATGTGACGGGAGCACAGTTCATGAAAGAATACAACGACAGCGTGACCTATGGCGAAGTGGCAGATTATATGGAAGAATACTGTAAATTACATCTATTGTTGGTCGATGATGTACAGGACATTGTATATAGCGATGATGAAGGAACTAAGAAGATGTTTATGCGTCTGGTCCTTGGCATGAAGGCAAAAGGGCGACGCATGGCAGTCACATTTAATGAAAGTTTTGACTCCGAAGATCGCTCCAATGAATTGCAAAATGAATTAACTGATAGTGTGGTAGCTTTCATAGAATAGAAATCAGTTATTATAAGGTATAAAAAAGTCATATAACCTATGAAAAGAGGCGGATTTATATCTATAGAAATCGGTGGTTATATCTGTTATACTTACTAGGAGAGGTTTCTATTGAGCGGGTGCTCAGGAGAGGAGATAAAGTATAATGGCTATTTCAGAAGAAGTACGACAACGATTTGCAGGGGAGTTTGAAAAGTTTCAAAAGGGAATTGAAGGTTTCTTTTCCAAAGAAATTGCTCCTAAAGATTTCAAAGGCATTGGTGGAGGATTCGGCAGTTATGCAGAACGAGGCTTTGAAAGTGCGATGTTGCGGTTACGGTTTTTTGGATCCCGTATTCTTCCATACCAAATGAAATTCTTAGTGAATGCAGTTAAAAAATATGATTTACAATATGTACATTTCACAACGGGTCAATGTATTCAATTCCATAAATTACAAGGTGAGCAAATTTTAGAATTGTACAAAGAATGTTTTGAACACGATATTTATAGCCGTGGAACTGGTGGAGATAATTTTCGAAATGTGACAGCTAGCCCATTGCATGGTGTACATCCAGCTGAACCATTTGCTGTGACTCCCTATTTACAAGCGGTCAGTGAATATGCTGTATCTTTGATTGGTACGTTAGCATTACCTCGTAAATATAAAATCGGTTTTTCTGTAGTCGATAATGAAGGTCATGCGAACTACAAAGACTTAGGCTTTTTGGCAAAAGAAAATGGTAAGTTTGATGTCTACGCTGGTGGCGGTATCGGTGGCGGCTCTGCCTTTGGTTTCTTAGTGGATGAAGATATTAATCCTAATGAAGTATTGCACCACGTAGAAGGTATGTTACATCTATACCATGAATTAGGTGACTTTAAGAATCGTGGTAAAGCACGTTCTCGTTTTATTGCGCAACACTTAGGGGAAGAGGAATTCCGTAAAGCATACCATGAATATTTGGAAAAATCTAAAGCAGCCCATGATTTAACATTGTCGGTGGCTCCTTACGAAGTGAAAAAAGTAGGCACTACAACACCGACAACAGAGTTGGCAGAACCCCAAAAACAAGAAGGCTTGTATTACATTCAATATAAACCACTAGTAGGTACACCACCTATTGATGTATTTGTAAAATTATTTGATTATGTAGGTGGCTTAGAAGAAACTGAAATCCGTATCTGCGGTGACGAATCTGTATACATCGTAAACTTAACCGGCGAAGAAGCAGATACAGTAGCAGCCATTATTGGTGATACGCATGCGAAAAATAGTTTTGAGCATACGGTATCCTGTGTAGGTGCTACGATTTGTCAAATCGGTTTCCAAGATTCTTCTGGACTTGTGAAAGTTATTAAAGAAACGTTAGAAGCAGAAGGGTTATCAACAGATAAGTTACCACAATTACATGTATCTGGTTGCCCATCTTCCTGTGGTACACACCAAGTAGGTAAACTAGGTTTCCATGGATTTACAAAAGTGGTAGATACAAAACCTCAACCAGCTTTCAAAGTGTTCGTAAATGGCAATGGCGAAGTAGAAGGACAACGCATGTCTGATGAGTTAGGGGTTGTCACTGTGGAGGATATTCCTAAATTCTTCATCGATCTTGTAAATACACTTGAAGCGGCTGGTCAAGATTATGATGCTTGGAATGCAGCGCATCCAGAGGGATTACAATCTGTATTGGCAAAATATCTATAATGTATATAAAACGTTCTTACTTAGGTAAGGGCGTTTTTTCGTTTCCGCCTCGTGAGTGTTGGTTGGTAGAGGTGCTGGATTGTATTGAAGAATTACGATAGATACGGTATAATGAAAGAGATATCTCAAGATTGAGAATGCAAGCTTCATGGAGTATAGTCATGTGAGTTTTGTTCATAGAAGTATATATAGGAGAGTCCAATGAAAAAAAGTACATTAGCATTAGTAGGCGCTATGGCATTTGCTGCAACCTTTGCAGTAGCCCCACAAGCACATGCTGAAATCAATGAATATTCTAATTTAAATGATAAAACAGTAGTGGTACGCCAACCTGGTCAATCCATGGTATTGTCCATGCGTGAAGTAGCAGGTATTTTTGTGGGCCGTTATGTAAAAGCAGCGGTTAGCTCTATCACATTAGATCCATCCAAAGGTAATTACCAGTACGTGGTGGTAGGTTACACACCAAAACAAAAAATTACTATCGACGTGGATGTGATTACTGGTAAGGTAGTACGTGAATTCCGTTCTAGCAAAGCAAAAGATGTAGCATCCAAAGTGTTCAATCCATTGAAGGTAATTTCTCCAAAAGAAGCAGAAGTAGCCGCTCGTGGTTTGGTAGGAGAAGGATCTTTCACTAGAGGATGGGAAATTAAAGCAGAAAATAATGAAGTGGTGTACATTGTTCGTACCCAAGATACAGATGAAAAAGAATATAGTGTGAAAGTAGATGCTGTCACTGGGAAAGCACTTGAAAAAGGTGCACCTATTGATTGGGCTAAAATAAAAGCAGATCGTTTGCGTAATGATGGGGTAGGTAAGCCATTTACATTGCAACAAGAGCCAGAAGACAATGAGGCAGATCCTACAAAAACATTATAATAGGTGACGTATGACATATAATAATATTATATTTACCATTGAAAGTAATGTGGCAACCATCACATTTAATCGTCCAGAAGTGCAGAATGGCTTTAATGTGCCGATGTGTGAAGAAATTCTTGATGCAATTCGCATGGTAAAAGAAACGGACGAGGCTCGTGTGTTGGTGTTCAAAGCAGAAGGCAAAGTCTTTTCTGTAGGTGGAGACTTAACAGAAATGAAACGCGCTGTAGAGGAAGATGATACAGAATCTTTATTTGAAATTACTCATTTGGTGATGCAAATTTCTTTAGCTATGAAACAGTTACCAAAACCTGTCGTGATGTGCACCGATGGTGCTGTAGCAGGGGCGGCTTTCAATATGGTGTTGGCAGCAGATATGTGCGTGGCATCTACAAATAGTCGTTTTATTCAAGCTTTTGTGAATGTGGGCTTAGCTCCAGATGCAGGTGGCATGTACTTGTTAAGCCGCGCGGTAGGCATTAACCGTGCTATGCAACTGGCTATGACAGGGGAAGCGGTAACCGCTGAAAAAGGTAAGGAATATGGCTTCGTCTATAAGGTGTGTGAACCAGAGATTCTAGAGCGTACTACAAATCGCTTGGTACAACGCTTGGCAAAAGGGCCTGTTCACTCCTTCCGTGCTATGAAGCAAATGATGTGGGCTAGCTTCTTCACTAATTTTGAAGAATATGCAGAATTAGAAGTGAAGATTCAAAACTCCTTAGGGGCCACAGAAGACTTCCGAGAAGGTGTGCGTGCCTTTGCAGAAGGAAGACGACCAAAATTTAAATAATACATCTTAGGATGTGAATACAAAAAGAGCTATTACGACTAAGTAGAGTCGGTAATAGCTCTTTTAGTATTGGTGTATATGTATGCTCATAGGGGATAATCTGAGATAGATTGTGTTCTTATACAAAACGAGATACATAGTTCAAAAGTAGTGAAATTAAAAAAGAGGACTCTCCTAGAGAAGAGTCCTCGCATATATGTGATTAACGGTCGCCGTTAAAAATGGAGTTTTTAACGATAACGTAGTCAACTTTTTTGATAGCTTGTAGTGTAGTACCACCAGCGTAGGAGATAGAAGATTGTAAATCTTGTTCCATTTCAGTCAATGTATCGAAGATACTGCCTTTAGATTGGATCGTAATTTTTTTGCCTTCTACGTTTTTGCGTTCCCCTTTTTGGTGCTCGGAAGCGCTACCGAAATATTCTTTGTATGTAACGCCATCGATTGTCACTTCTTTACCTGGGGATTCGATATGACCAGCGAATAAAGAGCCAATCATCACAAAGGAAGCACCGAAGCGGATGGATTTGGCAATGTCACCGTGGTCACGGATACCGCCGTCAGCGATGATAGGTTTTGTAGCTGCTTTGGCACACCAACGAACAGCAGATAATTGCCAGCCACCAGTACCAAAACCAGTTTTTAATTTTGTAATACACACTTTACCAGGTCCGATACCTACTTTGGTAGCATCAGCCCCAGCATTTTCTAGTTCACGAACTGCCTCTGGTGTACCTACGTTACCAGCGATAACGAAGCTTTCAGGAAGTTCACGTTTAATGTGTTGAATCATGTCGATAACGCTGTTGGAATGACCGTGAGCGATATCGATGGTAATATATTCTGGGCATAGATTTGCTTCTTTTAATTCGTTTACGAATGCAAATTCCTCTGGTTTAACACCGATGGAAATAGATGCAAATAAACCTGCCTCATGCATGTCTTTTACAAAAGCCAAACGTTTTTCAGGTTGGAAGCGGTGCATGATGTAGAAGTAGTTTTTAGCAGCTAATTCTTTGGCTAACTTTTCATCGATGATAGTTTGCATATTAGCTGGCACAATTGGTAAACGGAACGTACGATTTCCCAGTTTCACAGTTGTGTCACATTCGCTACGGCTAGATACGATACACTTGTTCGGTATCAATTGCACGTCTTCATAATCGAAAATGTTTGTAGTATTGATCATTATTTGTTGCCCCCTAAATAGACAGAATTAGGATTACGACATAATCCTTATCTATTATACATAAGACCTCCTATCTTGGCAACAAGGGGACGAATATACTTAGTCATCTTTGATATGCTAATTTGTACTAGGGGAATGCTGTGTTTTGTGAAAAAATATATAGATAAAAATAGATTAAAAGTGATACAATATAAGGAATAAATAAAAGTAATTTGATAATGTATTTCAATGTATCATAGTGTGAAAAGGAGATAGATATGAGTTATACAAGTTCAAGCAAAACAAAAATGTTGGTAGAAGGCGGTCTAGTTATTGCTATGGCTCAAATTTTAAGCATGTATGTCATCTATCAAATGCCACAAGGTGGCGCTGTGAAAGCAGCTAACTTGGTGCCATTGTTAATTTACGCCTATCGTTGGGGTGGTCGTGCAGGCATCTTAACTGGTATTGCCTATGGAATTGTTCATTTCCTATTGGGATTTAAATTTTCGATTCATTATATGAGTATCGTATTGGATTATATCTTAGCCTATGGTGCCATCGGTATTGCCGGTTTCTTCGGTGGTTCTGGTACTGTGAAAGCTTTCTTTGGCGCTATCTATGCGATTTTAACACGCTTTGCTATGTCTGCCATTAGTGGTGTAGTAGTGTTTGGGTCCTATGCACCAGAGGGAACAAGCCCTTGGATTTACTCTCTAACGTATAATGCAACATATATGTTGCCAGATATGGTGATTAATTTAGTGGTATTAGCGTTGTTATATGTGCCAGTGATGCGTGGATTAGGTCGTGTGACACCCACTCATAAATAATAAAACATCTAGGACAGGAGATATATATGATTTCTGAATTAGGAATTATTGTATTAGCGGGTGGACTTAGCACTCGCATGGGAACAGATAAGACGAGATTGCCTTGGGGTAGCACAACTTTATTAGGAGAAATGCTCCGCAAGGCGGTCCTTACAGAATGTGGAGAAATTTTAGTCTCCATCAATCGAGAATTAGAAGAGTCAGAGGCACATATTATTGAAGAAGCCCGTTCCTTTGGTCGAGATATTCAATTAGTGCCAGATACGATTGCTATGAAAGGTCCTTTAAGTGGATTGCAGTCAGCTCTTTCAGTAGGAACTAGAGAAGCTTATATCGTGGTATCTGCAGATATGCCATGGTTTTCCTTTCACTGGTTGCCATCTTGGGAAGTGCATATCGATGCATTTTTCCAAGGAGAATTATTAGCCATGGTTCCTTATGTAGGTTTGCAAGAGTACGAACCGTTGGCGGCCATTTATAAACGGTCCGTGCTAGATATAATTCAAGAAGCCTTAGATGGTGAAGATGTATCTATGCATGGAATTTTGGATAAGATTCCCTATATGGAAATGGATATGAGTGAAGAAGCAGAGCTATATAGTAATGTGAATACTCGATTATCTTATAAATTGGCGAAAGCTAAATCTGCTAACCGTGAACGGTCTGTGCCGATTGTGACCATTAGTGCAAGCCAATCTAAATCGGGGAAAACTACAGTGGCTACAGCTCTGATTAAGGCGCTTTCAGAGAGAGGCGTTGTGGTGGGCATGGTGAAAAGTGATGGACACGGATTTTCCATGGATAAGGAAGGCACTGATACATGGAAAGCCAGTCAATCAGGAGCTAAAGCCGTGGCCATAGCGGGACCGAATGGATATGCGATGATGGTCCATGGTGAAAGTATGCAACGTCAACAACAATTAATTCGGTTGGCTAATGAAATGCCCGTGGATTTGGTTTTATTGGAAAGTCGCAGCCATGGAGTGGCGCCGATCATTGAAGTGGTCCGTGCAAACCATAATGAAACGAGACTGCCGCAGTTAGAAGAGATTGTAGCAGTAGTGACAGATATAGAAGACACATTAGAAGGAAATACGATTTGCGAACAGTTCAATTTCAGTGAGGAAGATATGGAACGGTTAGCAGATTGGATATTGAAGGAGTTGTTATAATGCAAGTAGTAACAGTAGAAGAAGGCTTGCAACGATTAGAAGCTCCTTTTACAGATAGTGCGTATACCCTCGACATAGAGTCTGTTCCTATTGGACAGGCCTATGGCAGAGTATTAGGGGCAACGGCGCTAGCTAAGATGGATTATCCTCCTTTTAGGCGATCGGCCATGGATGGGATTGCTATTCGTTATACTGCTGATACGAGGTCATATCGTATGTTAGAGACGATTGGTGCAGGGGAAGTCTTTCAAGGTCAATTAGAGCCTGGTGAAGGAATCCATATTATGACGGGTGCCATGGTACCAGATACGGCAGATACAGTGGTAGTAAAAGAAGCGCTAACTTGGAGTAATGAAACAGAAGTGACAGTACCTAGTCGAATCGAAGTGGGTCAACATATTATCCTCGCCGGGGAAGATATACAAATTGGTCAGGAATTATTGCCTGCTGGTACTGTGTTGGAAGCAGAACAAGTTGGAACTTTAGCAGGGCAGGGATATAGTGAAGTCTCTGTGTACCGAAAACCAAGAGTGATTGTGCTCACCACAGGCCGTGAAGTACAAGATCCAACAGAGACACTACGAGTAGGACATATTTATAATTCCAATCGGTATTTATTAGAAGGTACCTTATATGCATTAGGCGTTGATGTGGTGGGCGTAGCCCATTTGTCAGATGCGCCAGGTACGGTAGATGGTAATATTGCCACTGTACAACATATGCTAGATACATTGGGACCAGTAGATATGATTGTTAGCACTGGCGGTGTATCTGTAGGTGACTATGATACGATGCCGGAATTGTATGAACGTTTAGGCGCTACTACATTGTATCGACGTTTACAGATGCGTCCAGGGGCAGCTTCTTTTGGCGGTATTATTACAGTTAGAGAGTACCATACATGGTGTATGGGCTTATCTGGAAATCCTACAGCAGCAATGAATCAGTTTTATTTATTGGTATTGCCTCTGTTGGAACGATTATCTGGTCGGGCGACAATGCGTCGTTGGATAGATTGCCACCTAGGGGAAGTTGTGGATAGAAAACATCCGTTAGATCGCTATTATCAAGGGCATATTGTGTATGAAGGAGGCTCTTGCTGGGCGTATCCTAATTTAGGAATGACCTCAGGTGGTTTACAAGCTTTATCAGTGGCCAATGGATTAATCAAAATTCCTAGCAATAGCGAACGACTAGAGCGGGGGGCTATAGTGAAAGTGTTCCCTTTTAGTCGATAAACAGAATAAAGAAACAAAAATATGAATAAAAACTCTGTTTTATAAGAAGTAATCTTGTGAAAATAGAAATAATTTGATATAATAATTCTATAGAATTTTATAAGTAAGGTCTGCAAAGAGACACATCGTACACGTACCCTGTGCCTCTTTTTGTATGGCCTTCAAAAGGTAGTATTTATGAAAAAGGAGATTCTATGGCAGTATTAAAAAGACTTGGATTATCTGGGTGGATTGTCATCGGCTTAATAGCGGGTGTACTAGTAGGTTCTGTAGCCCCAGATTTTGCAAAACAATTAAAACCATTGGGCGATGTATTTATTCGTATGATTAAAATGATTGTAGTCCCATTGATTTTTAGTTCCCTTGTAATGGGTATTGCCGGCACAGGTGACTTTAAAAAATTAGGCCGCTTAGGTGGTAAAGCTATTTTATGGTTTGAAGTTGCCACTACGATTGCCTTATTTGTTGGTTTATTTGTGGTAAATGTGTTCGAACCTGGTGTGGGTGTAAACTTAACGGCTACTGGTAATGCAGTAGACATTGCCAATAAAGCTGCTGCAAAAGGGGCCGTGGATCACGTACAAATGTTGGTGAATATCATCCCTACGAATATCGTGGATGCTATGGCACGTGGTGATATGTTGCAAATTATCTTCTTTAGCTGTATGTTTGCCATTGCAGCTGCTACGATTGGTAAAGAAGGAAAACAAATCGTTGAACTGTCTAAAGATTTAGCGCACATCATGTTCAAAGTAACACATTACGTGATGTATGTGTCCCCAATCGGTATCTTCGGTGCCATTGCGTACACTGTAGGTAACTTTGGCTTAGGCATGTTAGTACCGTTGATGAAACTAGTATTCACATTATACGGTGGTTTGGCATTCTTCTTAATTATTGTGATTGCAATCGGTTCTTTCTTTACGAAAGTTAATTTATTCAAACTTGGTAGAGTGTTGAAAGAGCCAATCGTGTTAGCATTCTCTACAGCGGCTTCTGAAGCAGCGTTGCCAATTGCGATGGAAAAATTGAAAAAGGTAGGCATTCCAAACCAAGTGGTAAGTTTTGTGTTACCGTTGGGATACACATTTAACTTGGATGGATCCACATTGTATTCTTCTCTAGCAGTGGTGTTTATAGCCCAAGTGTACGGCGTACCATTCCCATTAGAACAACAATTGTTGATGGTCTTAACATTGATGTTATCCACCAAAGGGATTGCCGCAGTACCGGGTGCATCCTTAATCGTCATTGCCGGAACAGCAGCAGCCTTTGGCTTGCCAGTAGAAGGCTTAGCCTTAATTCTTGGTGTAGACCGTATCCTAGATATGGCTCGTACGGTATGTAACTTATCTGGTAACTGTTTAGCGGCAGCCATTGTAGGTCGTTGGGAAAACGAAGTATCTGCGGAACGCTTAACAGAGTTAATGGAACATCCGTTGACAGATGAAGAAGTCGATGCATTAGAACAAGCTAGTTTTGAACATGTAGGTGAACAACAAGCATAATTAGTTTTGCTGATAGCATTGAAATAGTATATAAGGGGCTGTAACAAAATAGCTCCCAATAAAACAGAGGAAAGTTGATCAAAAAGTATCAACTTTCCTCTGTTTTTTTATGTTTTATAAGCAAATGTAAATAGGTACATTTTGTTACAAGCCCTTTTGACATATTGTGATAGTGGATTATATAGTTACGTATAAGGAAACAGGGAGGTAGAAAGGTCCTGGGAACGGTGGAATAAAAAAAGTAAGCCGGACAAGAAAAAATACCATGACCATCTTTAAGATGTTCATGGTATTTGTTGATAGGGTTCTTTAGGTCATCTGTAGGGAAGAGTAGAGGAGAAGACCTAAAGATGTGAATGAAGGATGTCTATCTATACACGACATACCATAGAGGTAGCATGGTAGAGGTAGTTGGTTATGTCGTATACATATATTATGAGGCCCTATAAAAGGAGTTGAGGAGTTTATAATATACGTACATCACTTCACAAGAAAGAGAGTATCATAGTGTTGCTACTCTTTATGTGTAGTATAAACTAGAAACGTCAAAAGAATGTCAAAACATAAAACTTTTTATTAAAAATTTCTTGAAAAAAAGATTTGTATATTTTTGTGTACACTAATTGTACTATTGTATCTCTGTAAAGGATTTGTTATAATACTTTCTATAGAATTTTAGGATAGGTTTTGAAAGAGACATTCTGTACTTGTACACCATCGCCTCTTTTTATATAACCTGAGCAAGTATTGGTATGTAAAAAGGAGATTCTATACTATGTTAAAGAAAATTGGACTGTCCGGGTGGATAGGCATCGGCCTCTTGGCTGGTGTGCTAGTAGGTGCAGTGGCACCAGATTTTGCGAAACAATTAAAACCTTTAGGTGATGTATTTATTCGCATGATTAAAATGATCGTAGTACCTTTAATTTTTAGCTCCCTAGTCATGGGTATCGCTGGCACAGGGGACTTTAAAAAATTAGGCCGCCTTGGGGGAAAAGCGATTCTATGGTTTGAATTAGCTACTACGTTGGCACTATTTATCGCGCTGTTTGCTGTGAATGTAGTAGAACCAGGAGTAGGTGTGAACTTGACAGCGAGTGGTGGCGCTACAGAACTCGTTAACAAAGCAGCCTCTAAAGGTCAAATGGACCATGTGCAAATGTTAGTGAATATTATTCCAACAAATATTATTGATGCCATGGCTCGTGGAGATATGTTACAAATTATCTTCTTTAGCTGTATGTTTGCTATTGCAGCAGCAAGTTTGGGTAAAGAAGGAAAACAAATTGTAGACTTATCAAAAAGTATAGCCCACATCATGTTTAGAGTGACTCATTATGTCATGTATATTTCCCCTATCGGCATTTTTGGTGCTATTGCGTATACAGTAGGTGCCTTTGGGATTGAAATGCTGATTCCATTATTAAAATTAGTATTTACTTTATATGCAGGGCTCATTGTGTTTCTTGCCATCGTACTGGGGATTGCATCGGCTTTAACAAAAGTGAACTTATTTAAATTATTCTTCGCACTGAAAGAGCCTACTATCCTAGCGTTTACTACCGCTGCATCGGAAGCTGCTTTACCAATTGCTATGGAAAAATTGAAAAAGATGGGGATTCCTAATCACATTGTAAGCTTTGTACTTCCGTTAGGATATACATTTAACTTAGATGGCTCTACATTGTATTCTGCATTAGCAGTTGTATTTATTGCACAAGTGTATGGGGTACCATTCCCTATTGATCAACAAATTTTAATGATGATTACCTTGATGTTATCCACTAAAGGGATTGCAGGGGTACCAGGAGGTTCCTTGATTGTAGTCGCAGCTACCAGCGCAGCGTTTGGACTTCCGGTGGAAGGCTTAGCTTTAATTTTAGGCATTGACCGGGTCTTAGATATGGGCCGTACCGTATGTAACTTATTAGGTAACTGCATTGCAGCGGCTATCGTAGGCCGTTGGGAACATGAAGTGTCTGCTGAAACATTGACCCGACATATCGAACATCCATTAACAGATGAAGAAGTAGCTGCATTAGAGCAAAAACACTTAGAAGCTATGGCTAACACGCATGCATAATAGAATATAAAATATCTAGACACCATATGTATCTTTCACAGGTATATATGGTGTTTTTATAACTTGTTATAGATATGTTTTTTGCATTTATTAATAGACGAAATATGTAAATTCGTTGTATGATGTTCATAATAAACTATTTCTTTACTATAGTACTAGTGAAAAGTATGGCAGTTTGGAAAGGTAAAGAATTGTAGTAAGGTTGTTACAGCCATGCAAGTGCATGGGGATACATAAGGAGGGAGACACATGTTAAGTGATATTGAAATTGCTCAACAAGCTGAGATGAAACCAATTGTAGAGATTGCTAAAGGATGCAATCTAACAGAAGATGAATTGGAATTATATGGAAAATATAAAGCAAAAGTATCCTTTGACGCAATGGAACGTTTGCAAGATGCACCCAATGGTAAGTTGGTACTAGTCACAGCCATCACACCTACACCAGCAGGGGAAGGCAAGTCTACCACCACGATTGGATTGACACAAGCTTTACAACAAATTGGTGTAAATAGTATTGCCGTGTTGCGTGAACCATCCTTGGGCCCTGTGTTTGGCGTTAAAGGTGGTGCTGCTGGTGGTGGTTATGCGCAGGTAGTGCCAATGGAGGATATTAACCTTCATTTTACAGGAGATATGCATGCCATTACGGCGGCTAATAACCTATTATCTGCAATGATTGACAATCATATTTTCCAAGGTAATGCACTACAGATCGACGTGCGTCGCATTAGTTGGAAACGTGTATTAGATATGAATGATCGTGCTTTGCGTAATGTGGTCATTGGTATGGGTGGTCCTATGAGTGGTGTACCACGGGAAGATCATTTCATGATTACCGTAGCCTCTGAAATTATGGCTATTCTATGCTTGGCTCGTGATTTAGAAGATTTAAAAGAACGATTTGGTTGCATTGTCATTGGTACGAACCTATCTGGAGAGCCTGTATTTGTTCACCAATTGGGCTGTGAAGGGGCGATGGCACTCCTTATGAAAGATGCTATTAAACCGAACTTAGTACAAACGTTAGAGCATACACCAGTATTGATTCATGGAGGTCCATTTGCGAATATTGCTCATGGATGTAATTCGATCATTGCTACTAAGCTAGGACTAAAATTAGGCGATGTAGTCATTACAGAAGCAGGATTTGGCGCTGATTTAGGGGCAGAGAAATTCTTGCATATTAAATGTCATTATGGAGATATCTTCCCTGATGCGGTGGTCATCGTAGCGACTATTCGAGCTTTAAAAATGCATGGAGGCGTGCCAAAATCAGAGTTGACCAAAGAAAATGTAAAAGCACTAGAACGAGGTTTTGTCAACTTAGGAAAACAAATTACCAATATGAGAGCCTTTGGCTTGCCAGTATTAGTGAGCATTAATAAATTTGCTACAGATACACCAGCGGAAATCGATGCGTTATTACAATTATGTGATCACTATGGTGTGGATGTGAGCCTCAATGAATGCTGGGAAAAAGGTGGCGCCGGCGGTATTGATATGGCGAAACAAGTAATGGGTATGCTGGAAGGAACAGATATACAGCCAACTGCTTTATACGATGTGAAAGATAGTATCCCTAACAAATTGACAGCGATTGTGAAAGAAATTTATGGCGGTAATGGAGTCGAATTTACTAGTGCAGCGAAAAAGCAAATTGCGCAATTGGAAGAGTGGGGGCTGGCAGATTTACCAGTATGTGTAGCAAAAACACAATACTCCTTAAGTGATAATCCAGAGCTATTAGGTGCACCTACAGATTTTACCATCACTGTACAAGATGTACGGATTGCTAATGGAGCTGGGTTCATTGTGTGTCAAACAAGTAATATTATGGTCATGCCAGGATTGCCGAAACAACCGGCCGCACTTGATATGGATGTCACTGCAGAGGGGACTATTAAAGGATTATTTTAGGAGGAATGATGGAATTACATAACGCATCTGTACTAGACTTTATTCGCGACCTTGGATCTAGTGCACCCGCTCCAGGTGGCGGTAGCGTGGCAGCTATGAATGGTGCCATGGCGGCTGCTTTAATTGAAATGGTGGCGAATTTAACGATTGGGAATGCAAAGTATGAAGCGGTCCATGAAGAAATGAAAAGCATTCAAGAAGCTATGTGCCAAGTGAAAGAAGAATTTGTCCATTATATCAATCAAGATAGTACTGCTTTTATGGAGTTAATGGGAGCTTTCAAACTGCCGAAAGAAACAGAAGAAGAAAAAAGATTCCGTAAAGCAGAAATACAACGTACAACGAAACAAGCGGCCTTGGTGCCTTATGAAATTGGTAAATTGGCGTATACCTTATTGCCATTGGCGGAAACAGTCATTGTAAAAGGAAATGCTAATGCCATTACGGATGGAATGATTGCTGTCATTAATGCAAAAGCCGCTGTAAAGAGTGCTTTTTTAAACGTAAAAATCAATTTAGGATCTATACAAGATGCAGAGTTTGTAGCACAATTGGCAGACAGTATGGAAGAGATAGAATCTGTGTTAGATGCAGAAGAACAACGATTGTTAGGTCTTGCTAAGTTATAAGACTCATCGTAATGGAATGAAGGAAATCATATGGGGATAGAAATTCATTTATTAGGGACACCACGCATACAAGTAGATGGGAAAGATATCTTTTTTACCTATGGAAAAGTGCAAGCCCTCATTTATTATATGGTGGTGAAAGGAGTAGCCCTCCGAGATGAAATCAGTGGTTTACTATGGACAGAAAAATCAGAGGTCAATGCCAGAAAAAACTTAAGAAATGCCATTTACGAGGCAAAAAAACTGTTGGGGACAGATGTATTTGTATCACCGAGAAATGCTGTACTACAATGGAATCCTACATCGCATATCTATGTGGATGTCCATCAATTTCAAAGGAATCCTAAACAATATATAGATATTTACAAAGGGGAATTTTTACAAGGGTTTTATGTAAAAGAGGCAGAAGCTTACGAAGATTGGTATTTAGGAGAGAGAAGTCGACTCAAATCTCTTTATATGGAGGCTGTATACGACCTTGTAGACGAGGGGATTGAAGAGAAAAATATCACTTGTATTGAAAGGTATATTCCGGTGTTGTTATCCTATGATCCTTATAATGAGGAACGGTTTAGTGCGATTTTAGAACTTCTTATGAGTCAAGGGTTCATAACTATGGGGAAACAATTATACCAACAGTTACAATGTATGTATGCAGATGATTTAGATGAAAGTGTACCTGACTCTCTTCGAGAAGCCATGCATGTATCCAAAATACAAAAGCAAGAGGCCGTGTCTTTTGTAGAACATACGATGCTGAAAGGCCGCGATGCAGAAGCAGGTGAGGTACAGAAATATTTGCACTACTTTGAAGAGACGCCAGTAGCTTTGCGTATCACAGGAGATACAGGAAGCGGTAAAACAAGTCTAGTAGAATATATACGAGATAAAGTAGAGCCCTATCGATGTGTGTTAGATAGCCAATGTTATGAAGAGGAGCAAGGCTTACTACTGCATGCGTGGATTCCTATTATAGGGAAGATACTGGAAGAAATTGAATTACAAGGGGTAGAAAATATTGAATTACGGCGCATTTATGAAATCTTTCCGCAGTTAGACCGTCGTATGGCTCGAGATTTAGGGTTTTTAGAGGTTACCGAAGCGTTACCCTTTGATGTGGTGTATCAAGCAGTATCAAATTTGCTAGAACAGGTGTCGGAAGAAATTCCTTTCACATTGATCTTTGAGGATGTGCAATGGATGGACTCCTTAAGCTTTTCTTTGTTGAGTTTGTTGCTGTTACATCATAGTTCTGAACGTCTCATGATGATTGTCACTGATGTAGATGAAGTGAAAGGTATGCATCAACGAACCTTGCAAAGTTTAGAACAGCAGAAAGCATTGCAAAGAATTTCTTTGTTACCTTTGCCAGACGAACGGATACGAGAGTTTATCTTAGACCGAGAACCTACGTTACAGGATACAGACATAGTGAATCAATTAGTGGAAGTCAGTCGAGGCAATCTGTTGGTGCTCATAGAAAGTATGCAACTATGGAAAGAATATGGCTCCATTTATGGGTTGACCAAAGATATGGAACTGCTCTATAGCAAGAAATGTGATACTTTATCAGAAGAAGAGCGAAAATTGGTGGATTTTATCAGTTTATTCTACAATGAAGCACCATTGGGCATGATTGAACACTATATGGGCTTGGATAAATTGCGTCTTTTACAAACCTTAGAGGAATTGGAAAGAAAAGGGTTCATTGATTATCGTACACAACATGGTGAAGTGCAATACAGCTTATGCCAATATAAGTGCAAAGAGTACTTACGGGACCAAATGGCAGTGGATCGGCGTCAAATTTTACATGCTTATTTGGGGGAAGCTTGGGAAAAACGATTGACTCACTCCAAGGAAGATATGATTCGCTATAAGCAACTGGAATTTCACTTCCGTGAAGCGGGACAATACAAAAAATCTTTAATGTATAAATTGAAATCTTTTATGCATTACTTAAACTTTAATAAAGATGCCTCTCCAGAACTTGGGGTAGGAGAATTATCCTCTGTCTATGCAGGGTACTTTATGGGAGAAGTAACGGGAAAAGCCTTACAGGAAATAGAAGACGAGTTAGACTATGTGTACACATTGTATGGAGATGTGCCAGACGTGCGTGCTTTAGAACTACCTTATCTATATGGAACAGGTAAATACCATATGAGTATAGGTGATAAAGAACGAGGCTTACGATACTTTCAAGAATTATTAGAAGAAAGTACGGAGCAAGAAGCATCGAATTATAAGTTGAAAGCATATAAAGAGATAATTTATTATCACTTGCAAATGCGCCATGCTCTTGAAATTCATCAGTATACGTCGAAGGCGTTGGCATTGGCAGAACAGTATCATTTCAAAAAAGAAATAGGTGTTATTTTGCGGCTGAAAGCGTTGGCTTTCATTATGGAAGGTCAGCCAGAACAGGCAATTCCCCTCCTAGAGGAATCCATACGATTATTCTCGGTAACTCAAACGGTAGCGCGTAGATATGCTATCAATATCGCAGCTGCTTATAACTACTTAGGAGATATTGAAAAAAGTCAGTCTCGTCTAGAGAAAGCATTAGAGATGTATCAAAAAGCGCTGGACTATTGCGATAAAACAGAGTTATATAGTTCATGGATTGTATTTGCCACCAATGCGGGTATGACTGCCTTTGCATTGCAACAGTATGAAGTAGCGGCTACGTATTTTCAAAAGTCCTATGAATTATGCTTGCAATATACCATAAGTCGACGGAGACCGACCATTGAGGCCTACCTTGGTTTGTTAGCACGAATTCAAGGGGATATACATACAGCTGTGTCCTATTTGGAATCTGCGCAATCTCATGGTGTAGTAGAGCAACATGGACAAGAAGTTGGGCGCGTGCATTGGGCGATTTGTTTCTTCAAAACTGAGTATCCTAGTGCAGAGGTGGATCAAGCATTTTCCGAAAGCTTGGCTACCTATGGTACAATAGCATTGCAACAATTAGATGGCTATGGAGATGTATGGGAACGAACGTACCTAACACAGTTGCTCCAAGCCGAGTAAGTACAAAAGAAGGAGATCCTACATGGATATAGTGTTAAACCCCATAGTGTTATCAGTCATCGCTATGTCGATTCTGTGTTTGCTACGATTTAACGTGTTGTTATCAGTTATCGTAGCTTCTCTGGTAGCAGGATTGGCAGGGGGCATGACAGTAACCACTACGATTGAGTCTTTAATCGGTGGCATGGGTGGCAATTCGGAAACTGCATTCAGTTATATTTTATTGGGCGCCTTAGCCATTGTTATTGGGCGATCTGGGCTAGCCACGGTAGTCACTAAAAAGATTACCAATATTGTAGGTACGAAAAAAGTGGCATTTACCTTGCTCATCGCTTTTGTATCCTGCTTTTCGCAAAATTTAATTCCTGTGCACATTGCCTTTATTCCTATTTTGATTCCCCCATTGTTAGTAGTTATGAATCGTATGAAGTTAGACCGTAGAGCGGTGGCATGCGCCTTAACATTTGGTCTAAAAGCACCTTATGTATCCTTGCCAGTTGGCTTTGGCTTACTGTTTATGACCATTATCAAAGATCAAATGGTGGCTAATGGTGTGAATGTATCTATTTCAGATATAGCTTCTGTCATGTGGATTGGCGGTATATCGATGGTGGTAGGATTATTGCTTGCCATTGTGTACTATAGCCGAAACCGTGAGTATGAAGATATTGCGGTGGTGCAAGAAGAATCTACAGAGCATACAACTCGTATGACGCCGGATTGTTGGAAAGGATTAGCCGGAGCAGCGGTGGCTTTTGTGGCACAGCTGTATTTTAAATCTTTGCCGATTGGAGCGTTGGCAGGGCTAGCTGTATTTTTTGCTACAGGACTTATCAAATGGTCCAAAATGGATGAAGATGTGGATGGTGGTATTCGCATGATGGGGACCATAGCCTTTGTCATGTTAATAGCAGCAGGCTATGCGAATGTATTGCGAGAAACAAACTCCGTAGAACATTTAGTAGCAGCCACAGTATCTATTATTGATTCTAAATTAGTTGGAGCTATCGTGATGCTTATCGTTGGATTGCTCATTACTATGGGAATCGGTACATCTTTTGGTACGATTCCTGTCATTGCATCCATATATATTCCTATGGGATTGCATTTAGGATTTTCCGTGCCGGCTATCATTTTGTTAATCGGTATTGCAGCCGCACTAGGTGATGCGGGGTCACCTGCATCAGATTCTACATTAGGACCTACATCAGGACTCAATGCAGATGGACAACATAATCATATATGGGATACTTGTGTGCCAACATTTATATTCTATGACATTACTTTGTTAATCGGTGGTGTTGTAGGGGCGCTGGTGTTATAATGGAAAAGGACTGTCGCAACATGTAGGAATACATGTTACAGCAGTCCTTTATTGTATAGAATTAGTATAAGAATGATTGTATTTCTGTTACAGATTGAGTGGAGCAAAGAATAGGACGATGTAAATAATAATTAGTTAAATAAAGCGAGCAAGAGACATCCAAGTACGATGAGAACAATAATGAACAGAATTAAAGAAAAAACAAAAATGCCGATAGATTCGAATAACATAAATATGACATCGATGAAAGAGATAAGTGTAGATAAGAAAAATTTGAACATAAGAGATACTCCGTGAACTGCGTGCATTTTTTAATTAATCAAGTTTGTAAAAAATAAAGTGATGTCAAACTGATGTCAAAAAGATGTCAACTTGAAAAAGTTGCGTCAATCAATATTAATGCTGCAAAACAAAAGAACCGCACGGCTGTGCGGTTCTAAATATGGTGGAACACCAGGGGTTCGAACCCTGGACCCTCTGATTAAGAGTCAGATGCTCTGCCAGCTGAGCTAGTGTTCCATAAGACGAGATAAATTATGTTTTTATTATAGACCTATCATTCAAATTTGTAAACGAAAAATTTATAATTTACATAGGTAACTGCTTGCTATTTATGAGGTTTTATGTAATAATAGAGGAGTCAGGAATTGCCTGGCTTTTTTAGATTGCATTTGACATAGGCTTCCACTTTGTGGTAGTCTATATTAGTATGTTTATGAAGTAATAGCCGTCTAGGCACTTTAAAGAGAGGTGTAAACTGATGCGTAACGCAGTAACTATGGCTTGTACTGAATGCAAGCAACGTAACTATCAGACAAACAAAAACAAAAAAAATAACCCAGATCGTATTGAAATGAATAAATTCTGTAAATTCTGTGGTAAACACACGTTACACCGTGAAACAAAATAATTGTTAATTATTTGTTGACGTGAGGAATGTGATATCATGGCAGGAACTAATTCAAAAGCTCAAGCACAACAAAACAATAACGGTAAATTCGTTCGTGAAGTGCGCTCTGAGCTCAAGAAAGTAGTCTGGCCTACCAAAAAAGAGCTTGTGAACTATACGATTGCCGTATTTGTAGCAGTAATTTTAATTTCTGCTATTATTGGTATCGTTGACACAGTATTTGCAGAACTTTTTAAATTGTTAAAGAGTGCTGTAAGGTAGGAGGCTTTTTTAATGGGAACAGATAAAAAGTGGTATGTCTTACATACTTACTCAGGCTACGAAAACAAAGTAAAAACCACTTTGGAGTTGAAAGTTCAAGCGATGGGAATGGAAGATGTGATTTCACGCATCTTAATTCCAATGGAAGATGAAATCGACGAAAAAGATGGCGTAAAAAAAGTAGTAAAACGCAAAGTCTTTCCAGGCTATGTGCTGGTAGAAATGGAAGTGAATGATGAATCTTGGTATGTGGTGCGTAATACACCAGGTGTTACAGGATTTGTTGGTTCGGTAACAAAACCAGTGCCACTATCTGATTCTGAAGTAGCCTATATCTTGAAGTCTCAAGGTTTAGACCAAGAACCAGTACAAACTCTTGATGTTGAAGTAGGAGAAACTGTCCGAATTACATCCGGTGCCTTTGAAGATAGAACAGGCGTTATTACTGAAATCAATCACGATCATGCAAAACTACGTTTGAATGTAGAGATGTTTAATCGTGAAACCCCAGTAGAGGTAGGATATTCTCAAGTTGAGAAGATTCTTTAATATATTATATAACTCTAACCTTTTTAGGCGGCCGGGAGGTTGCCAGTGGGAGGGGCAATTTCGCTCCGTTACCACCACATTTTGACGCAAGGAGGTGTAATCACCATGGCTAAAAAAGTTAGTAAAGTTGTGAAATTACAGTGCGAGGCTGGTAAAGCGAGTCCAGCGCCACCGATTGGTCCAGCTTTGGGTCAAGCAGGTGTTAACATCATGGGCTTCGTTAAAGAATTTAACGAAAGAACAGCTCAACAAGCTGGTCTTATCATCCCAGTTGTTATTACTGTATACGAAGATAGAAGCTTCACTTTCATCACAAAAACTCCACCAGCTGCAGTTTTATTGAAAAAAGCAGCAGGTATCCCAAAAGGATCTGGAGTACCTAACCGTGATAAAGTAGCTAAAGTTGGTCGCGATAAAGTTCGTGAAATCGCTGAACTTAAAATGCCTGACTTAAATGCTAACACTGTTGAGCAAGCTATGCGTATGGTAGAAGGTACTGCACGCAGCATGGGCATTGAAATCGTTGATTAATTAGCGTACGGTATGTGACTCACATATCGGTGGGAGGGACATCCCGTTACACCACATAAGGAGGAATAAAAATGGCAAAAGTAGGTAAGAAATATGCTGAAGCAGTAAAACTTATCGAAGCAGATAAATTCTACGAACCAGTAGAAGGTATTGAATTAGTTAAGAAAACTGCCACTGCAAAATTCGACGAAACAATCGAAATCGCTTTCAATTTGAACGTCGATCCTAAATACGCTGATCAACAAGTTCGTGGTGCCGTTGTATTACCACATGGTACAGGTAAAACTCAACGCGTACTCGTATTTGCGAAAGGCGACAAAATTAAAGAAGCTGAGGATGCTGGCGCAGATATCGTTGGTTCCGAAGAATTAGTAGCAAAAGTACAAGGTGGTTTCAGCGACTTCGATGTTGTTGTAGCTACTCCTGACATGATGGGCCAAGTTGGTCGTTTAGGTAAAATTTTAGGTCCTAAAGGCTTAATGCCAAACCCTAAAGTTGGTACTGTAACACCTGATGTAGCTCGTGCTGTTAGCGAAATTAAAGCAGGTAAAATCGAATACCGTACAGACAAAGCTGGTATCATTGCTTGTCCTATCGGTAAAGCATCTTTCGATGATGCGAAATTACTTGACAATTTCCGTACAATCGTTGATACTATTGTTAAAGCTAAACCTGCAGCAGCTAAAGGTCAATACATTAAAACTGTGACACTTAGCTCCACTATGGGTCCTGGCGTTCCTATGAACGTGTTTAAATTAACAAGCACTAGCAAGGAACAATAATTATATATGTTCTCTTAGCTGTAGACGGCTGGCATCATTTGATTTAATGAGGAAACTCGCCCGCTGAGGCTGAATCCAATCTATTATGGAATGGTTCTCGACCTCAACGTCTTCGTTGAGGTCGTTTTTACGCTAAGATAGTACATAGAAAATCACCAAAAATCTACAAGGAGGTATTCTAATGGCTGTCACTCAACAAAAACAAGCAGTTGTAGCTCAAATGAAAGAAACTCTTTCTCAAGCGAAAGGTGCTGTATTAGTTGGTTATAGCGGTTTGACTGTTGCTCAAGTAACAGATCTTCGTCGTAAATTCTTGGCTGAAGGTGTAGAATACAAAGTAATCAAAAATACTTTGACTCGCATCGCTGCTAACGAATTAGGTTACGAAGCTTTCTCTGAGCATTTAGAAGGTCCTACTGCATTGGCAACTTCTAGCACAGACGCTGTAGCTCCAGCTCGTATTCTTGAAAACTTCATTAAAGACACAAAAACTGAAGCTTTAACTGTTAAAGCTGGTATTGTGGAAGGTGAAGTTCTTGACGCTGCAAAAGTACAAGAAATTGCAAACTTGCCGAACCGCGAAGGTATGCTTTCCATGCTTCTTTCCGTGCTTCAAGCTCCAGTTCGCAATGTAGCGTACGCAGTAAAAGCTGTTGCGGAAGCAAAAGACGAAACTGTTGCATAATAGCAACACAATTAACTAAGAAAACATATATCAAAAATGGAGGATATCAATCATGGCATTGAACATCGAAAACATCGTTGCTGAATTAGAAACTGCAACTATTTTAGAACTTAACGATCTTGTAAAAGCAATCGAAGACAAATTCGGCGTAACTGCTGCTGCTCCTGTAGCTGTAGCTGCTGCTGGTGCTGCTGCTGGCGGTGCTGACGCTAAATCCGAATTCGACGTAATTCTTAAAGACGCTGGTGCTTCCAAAATCAACGTAATCAAAGTTGTACGTGAAGCTACTGGTTTAGGCTTAAAAGAAGCTAAAGCTATCGTTGACGGCGCTCCTGCTGCTGTTAAAGAAGGCGTAGCAGCTGCTGACGCTGAAGCTTTAAAAGCTAAATTAGAAGAAGCTGGCGCAACAATCGAATTGAAATAATTGATTTGCTAGTCAAAACCCCTTGAACACTTGTGTTTGAGGGGTTTTCTTTGTGTATAGAGCCCTCCAAAGGGTGGTAATGGTCTTAGTATCTCTATATAGGGTTATAAGGGCAAACTGAGTTGGTTTTAATAGCAATGTGCTTAGTTAGATAAAAGTTTCGTTGGGGTTTTAAAGCTGTTATAGGACCTAGAGGTAGGATAAACGAGTGGAGTGTATCATGTATATGTTTGTATTTTTTAATATATATGATAGAATCCATATCAAAAGTATTCGATATATGGTATACTAGATAAGTATAAAGATGTTGTAAATAATACAAAGTTGAAAATTTTTAAATGCACTTTTAAATGTATTTAAAATGATGAGACACATCAAAGGATAGATGTGTTAATAATAGAATAGAGGACAGAATGAAACTAATTATATCCCCTAGTAAAACAAAAGATATAAAAGGCACTCTTAGTGGACCTATGTTTGCACCGCATATGACGGAGCAAATTGTGAAACACATGCAAGGTGTATCAAAAGAAGGTCTAGGGAAAGCTTTAAAAATAAAAGATACAGTCTTAGATGAAGTATATGATTTTTATCAACATTATGACAAAGAAGTAGAAGGTATGGCGGCGCTTAGCTATGACGGGCTATCTTTCAAAAATTTTGATTATGATGGACTTTCAGAGGAAGGAAAAGTATTCGCTAATACCCATGTATGGATAGGGTCTGCCTTGTATGGCTTAGTAGCCCCTAATAGTGGTATCAAAGGATATCGGCTGGATTTAATTGATCCTGTATTGAAAGAGGAAAAAACAAATCTCTATGCGTGGTGGCAACCTTTAGTGGATTCCGCTGTAGGTGAGGAAGATTGGATAATCAATTTGGCATCTAAGGAATATTCTAAATGGATTAACCATCCTAAGATGGTGACCTTAGAATTTTTAGAGCATCGTAATGGTGTGTGGAAGCAGCTAAGTACTTCATCAAAACAGATGCGTGGATCTTTGGCGCATTATATCTGTGAACATCAAGTGACAGAACTTTCAGAGTTACCAAAAGTATTAAAAGGATTTGTATTGGATCCATTGCCTACAGCTATAGATGGGTCAATTACCATTGCCTATCGTAAGGAATTATAAGTATTACATGTGTTCTAATAGAGGAAATATGACAGTAGATAGCATTTTACAAAAAGACCTTGTCGGAGACGAGTGGTTAACGGAAGAGGAGTTACGATTTCTTATGACCATTACGGATGAGGGAGAATTACAAAAAATATATAAAAAAGCCTATGAAGTAAAAGCTGCTTATGTAGATAAGGTGGCCTATTACCGTGGACTCATTGAGTTTTCCAATCGTTGTATCAAAAACTGTTTATATTGTGGTATCCGTCATGAAAACAGCAAGACAGAACGATTTGATATGTCTCGTGATGATGTATTAAAAATGGCACAATGGGCCTACGATCATGAATATGGTTCTTTAACATTACAGTCCGGAGAACGCACGGATGATGACTTTGTAGATTATGTGGTGGATTTAATTCGAGATATTAAACAGTTAAGCAACAATGAGCTAGGCATCACCATGTGTGTAGGGGAGCAATCGGAAGAGGCGTATAGACGTATGCGTGAAGCAGGCGCTGACCGCTACCTTCTTCGCATTGAAACAACGAACAAAGACTTATTTGAGATGATTCATCCAAAGGATGCCTTACACTCCTTTGAGACACGTGTGAATTGCTTGAAGTCTTTGCGCAAGGTAGGATTTCAAGTCGGTACAGGGGTTATGATTGGTTTACCAGGACAAACATTAGATGATCTTGTCAACGATATTTTATTTTATCGTGATATGGATATCGACATGATTGGTATGGGACCGTATGTGGTACACCATGATACTCCTCTAGGGCAACGTGCTTTGGAGTTAGGTATAGACTCACAAGAGGGTAAACTAGAGCGGGTACAGTTAGGATTAAAAATGATTGCCTTAACACGTCTATTCTTAAAAGATGTGAATATTGCAGCTACTACAGCATTACAAGCTTTAGACAAACTAGGTCGTGAAAAAGGATTGGCCGCTGGAGCGAATATCTTAATGCCTATCATTACAGTACCAGAACATCGTGCGAAGTACTTGTTGTATGATAACAAACCTTGTGTAGATGACAATGCGGACCAATGTAAAGAATGTTTAACTCGTCGAGTGATGTCTATTGGTGACCGTGTAGGCTGGAAACAGCAAGGCAATTCACAACATTATAAAAAACGAATTCGATAATTTCATGTGAGGTGACTGATGAATTTATTAAATGAAATATTACGACATAATCGAGAATTTCTAGACAGTACGACTAAAGAACATGGGGATGAGCCTCCAACAGTAAGTAAGGTGCCAACTCGTGAAATTGCGATTTTGACGTGTATGGATACGAGATTAGTGAACTTTATGGAGAAAGCTCTCGGCATTGAACGGGGTCATGCAAAGGTGATTAAATCGGCGGGCAACTCCATTTCAGGTATGTTTGATAGCGTGGTACGTAGTTTACTAGTTTGTATTTATGAGCTAGGAGTATCTGAAATTTTTGTGATCGGCCATTATGAGTGCGGTATGGCGAAAACTACTTCTGAAAGTTTGACTACAGCTATGTTGTCGCGTGGTGTAGCACCTGAGGCGATTCAAATGGTGCGTCACGAATTAGAGCATTGGGCTGATGGATTTTCTCACCCAGTAGATAATGTACAAGAAACGGTGAGCATGCTTCGCATGAATCCATTGATTCCAAAGGATGTAGCAGTCCATGGACTAATGATGCATCCAAACTCTGGAGAAGTTGAAGTTGTAGAAGTTGGCTATGAATTATAAAAAATGATTGACAAGTAGAATCAACTTGTGATATCCTTAATGGGTATCGTGGAGGATTACTCAAGAGGCTGAAGAGGACGGTTTGCTAAATCGTTAGGTCGGGTTACCGGCGCTAGGGTTCGAATCCCTAATCCTCCGCCACAGACAAGAGCACATATGCTGGCATGTGTGCTCTTTTGTTTTCTCTATCATTAAAAATCGTCAAATAAACGTCAAAAAGTTATGGACGATATGCATGTTAGTTATAATTAAATTCGATTTAATAAAAAGACTATAAAAAGTATTATAAAAAATAGTTTATGAGATAATAACTATCTGTCATTTCACAAATGGTCTAGACTCTTGTATACTACAGACATGCAATAAGAACATACACTTTAGGGTGTATATACAAGGAAGGAAGTAACTAATATGAGTTTAGTATCAGCATGGATAGAAAATTTAAAAGAACATCGTTTAGAAGCATGTGAAGCAAGCCAATGCAAAGATAATAGCATTAAAGGCTGGCCACATCCTTGGACTTCTGAATTACAAGATGAAGAAGTTGTAGAAGTATTTGTAGCAGAATGCTGCAACAATTAATTTAGCGTACTTTCCCTTTATATAGAGGACTCCAACAAGAAGCACAAAAAACCACGGTGAAGGAAGACACCGTGGTTTTTTGTTGCTCTTTTGGAAAATCCCATATCATTTGTTCATCAGAGTTGGAACAGAAATTTTATTAGTCTATTACATAACTGATTGATGTGCTGAGAGAGGAGATGGACTGCAGTAACTCTACTATTCTATTACCAATTGCATATATGTGACATTTAAACATCAGTTTTCAGCTATATCAGCAACATATGGTAATTCTACCATGCGAACTTCTTGCAATTGCCAAGTTAGATTGCCCCCAGTTAGGTTGGTCAAATCTGTTTCTAAGGAAGTCACAGCTTCTGGTTCTACATAGATTTCAATAGATACTAGATCTGTAAACGATGCTGTATAGTGAAGCTCTAGAGTTTGTAGTTGGCGTTCTATGGCTCCAAAGTTAGAATAATCTATGGAGATAGTTACAATTTGACGTGGTGCAATGAGTAGTTTAGGCCCTTCTTGGACAGCCTTGGCTGCACTATGAGAGTAGGCACGAATGAGTCCCCCTGCACCTAATTTAATGCCACCAAAATAACGAGTCACTACGACAGCCACATTGGTGATCCCCGTCTTTTTTAACACTTCTAACATTGGCTTTCCGGCTGTACCAGATGGCTCCCCATTGTCAGAGGAACGCTGTTGTTCTTGGCGAGGACCAATGGCATAAGCTGTACAGTTGTGAGTAGCATCCCAAAATTCTTTGGATATACGTTGGATGAAAGCTTGTGCTTCTGCTTCAGTAGTAACAGGAGCAATAGAGGAAATGAAACGTGACTTTTCTATGATATATTCAGTTCTAAATTCATTGGCTAGAGTGATATAAGATTGTGGAATGTCTGACATAGGAACTCCTGAATAAGAATAATAAAAATGAGTTTACAATCGTTGAATACTTATAGTATAACACAAGTTAGTGGAACACTGTTGCTATATGAAATATAGAGTGTCAGGCCTGTATGTTTGGACAGTGTAACATAGACTAGAGACAGTAGTTTGTGTAAACACGGTGGGTTAGACAATCGATAGCCATCAAATCGGTGTAAGCCACATACTGCAAGATTTGTATAAGAAATATACTGTTAAATTTGTATAGGGTATATACTATGAAAAAGGTTGGATATATGTTAATATATTCATAGTAATAAATATAGGTATCTTTCACATAGAAGCATATAGCATGAGGAGGAAGTATGCATAAAGAAGAATTTTCTATTATTGGCATGCACTGCGCTGCTTGCGTAGGGCGTGTAGAAAAAGCAGTTAGCAAATTAGATGGTGTAGAAGATGTGAAAGTCAATTTGCTCACCAATAAAGGAACCGTAACGTATACAGAAGATAGCACAATAGGTGCTACAGAAGTCATCGCAGCCATTGAAAAAATAGGCTTTGGTGCGCATGTGGCTACGGATGAAGGCGTGATGGTAGAACCGCCATCCCATAAAAAACAATATATACGACTAGGCGTAGCAGCGCTCATGTCTATCCCTATGATGGTATCCATGGTGGGACACTATCTATGGCATTGGCCGATGTTATCTCATGAAATTGAATTAGTCTTAGCTACGATCGCTCAATTTGGTACAGGTTGGATTTTTTACACGGGTGCTTTTGCGGCGATTCGGAGTGGTACACTTACTATGGATGTACTAGTAGCATTGGGGACTTCTGTAGCATATGGATTTAGTATTTACCAAATGGCGGTAGGGAAGCATGATCTCTATTTTGAAACCTCTGCGTGGCTTATTACATTTATTTTGCTAGGTAAATTATTAGAGGATATCGCTAAGGGTCGTACGTCTGAGGCTATTCAAAAATTAGTGGCATTACAACCTAGCGTGGCCCATGTGGAACGCAATGGGGAGTGGATGGACATTCCTACGAAGGAGATTGTCCTAGGTGACAAAATCCAAGTACGGGCCGGCGAAAAAGTGCCAGTAGATGGAATTATTTTAGAAGGTCATTCCACAGTGGATGAAGCTATGTTGACAGGTGAAAGCGTACCTGTAGAAAAAGGTCAGTCTAGTCAAGTCATAGGCGCCACAGTTAACATGTCGGGCACATTTATTATGAAAGCCACTGCTATTGGGGAGGAAACTATGTTATCCCAAATCATCAAAGTAGTGGAACAAGCACAAGCATCTAAAGCGAGCATTCAGCGTATCGCGGATGTGGTAGCATCCTATTTTGTGCCGGTAGTTATCGGTATTGCCATTCTTACCATGATTATTTGGTATTTTGTATTAGGATCTACGGTAGGAGAGGCTTTATTATATGGCACAGCTGTGCTTGTAATTGCCTGCCCGTGCGCCTTGGGCTTGGCGACACCCACATCCATCATGGTAGGTTCAGGCCTTGGGGCAGAACATGGTGTGCTTATTAAAAGCGCAGAATTTTTAGAAAAAGCAGGTCATATCAATGCCATCATCATGGATAAAACTGGGACTTTAACGGAAGGAAAGCTATCTGTTACGAAAGTGATATATACAGCAGGTGATGAAATGTATAACTTAGCTTTCACAGTGAATCTTGAAAAAGGTTCTACTCACCCTATTGCACAAGCCATTGCTAAATACGGTGCTAGCAAAGGCGTGCCACAAATGATCGTGAAAGACTTCCAAGATATTCCAGGAAAAGGATTGGAAGGACGTATAGCGGATAAATTGATTCGGGTTGGTCATACTCGCTGGATGCAAGAACTAGGTGTTGATATCACGCCATGGCAAGCAGAGATTCACAGCTTGGAAGAACAAGGCAACTCCGTATCTATCTTGCTAGTAGACGGCGCAGTACATGGTATTTGGGCTGTGGCGGACACATTACGTCCAGAAACGCCTGAGGTTGTAAAGGCTTTACAAGAGCAAGGCATAGATGTATGGATGGTGACAGGCGATAATGCGCGCACAGCAAACTATGTGGCATCGCAAGCAGGAATCACCCACGTGGTAGCTGAGGTATTGCCGCAAGACAAAGCAAATACCATCGCCACATTACAAAACCAAGGAAAATCCGTTGGCATGGTGGGAGATGGTATCAATGATGCGCCAGCTTTAGCGCTAGCAGATATTGGATTTGGTATCGGTCATGGTACGGACGTAGCCATTGAGGCGGCGGATATCGTATTAGTGCGAAATGATTTGCGCACCTTAGTACAAGCCGTGACGATTAGTCGTAAAACGATGACAAATATTAAACAAAATTTATTCTGGGCATTGATCTTTAACTGCATTGGTATTCCATTGGCAGCCATAGGGTATTTGAGCCCTATCATTGCCGGAACCGCCATGGCATTTAGCTCTGTTACGGTGGTGAGCAATGCATTGCGATTAAAACGTGCAAAAGTGTAATCATCGGCCTATATGATGATCCGGAGATGTTCATCATGGTGTTGGAATAGTTATGTAATAGGACTTACATGAACATTCACCGTATGATATACAATAGAAAAGGACTATAACAAATACGATCTAGGTACGATTTGCTATAGTCCTTTTTATGATTGTTATACAAAATGCTGGAATTATGTATATAAGAGTGGTCAGTAATAGTTTTAACACAAAAATAGAACCCCAACTCAAGGGAAGAAGAGTTGGGGTTTTGTTTCGGACTTTGTCCTATCTATTTCACTCAAAGGCTGGGGTATATTCTAATAGTATGGGCGTACGTATTTGAATCAACCTTTTTTGTGCTTACATTTACCAGCTGTGTTGCCGCTCATAATGCGGTTGAACATAGCATGGATTTCCTCGGAAGATTGACCTTCTTCACGAGCTGCTTCAATATGACGCATTGCCATATCGTAGCGTGCTAATTTTTCTGGATCGTTCGCGTAAAATTCGCGACCTTTGTGTCCACATGCCATAGGAATAGCCTCCTTTTTACAATATAGTTTATACTTATTAACTTGCTCATTGAGAACTCCTGTACAGTTAGTACCCGTCCTCTGTTATTATAATAAAGTATATGGTTGTGGTGGAGTCAATAAATAAAAAGAATTATTTTTAAAAATTTTCATATCTGTCATTAACCATTGATAGTATAAGGTTTATAGAACTTGAAGGGCTCTGGACTAGACTTTTTTATGAGAATTAATTTAATAATATAAAAAATACATGAATGAAAGTTAATATGTTAAAAAGCCCATAGTTATGCTATAGTATAGGTGTAGTTAAAACTATATACTTATAGTTTAGTTTTAACAAAAAACTTATATATTACACGAAATGAAAGAATAGAAGTATTATAAAGATTACAGATAATACAGATATGGCAAATCTTGTAAATGTATTATAAGGAACATGAGTATAAAAGGCATTACAGGCATTACAGGTGTTAGAGGTGTTAAATGTAGTAAACCGGTTAGAAAACTTAAAGACCTGTCGGAAATACAGTAGAAAGGATAGTATAGATGCGAAATATTTATATGACGATTGGAGATGTGTCAAAGATTTATGTCATATCAAAACAAACGATCTTATATTATGAAAAATTAGGATTGTTTCCTCCTGCAAAAATAGAAGAGAATGGATACCGCTATTATACATTAGAAGAATGCTATCGATTAGAGATTATTCTGACCCTAAAAAAACTAAATCTATCCTTGAAAGATATTCAAGATTATGTGGAACATCGAGGTCCACATATGTTGAAAACCTTATTAGAAGATGCACGCTATGGCTTTGATCGGGAGATTAACGATTTATATACGAATAAAATGAATTTAGAGAGAACCTTATTTAACTTAGAGCGATATTTAAAAATACCTCAAAATCGATTGTTCTTTGGTATGAAAGAAGAATCTTTCTATGCACTAACCCCGTATGATGCAACAGAAACAGGGAAGAAAAAGTTATTTACTTTGTTAGAACATCAAGCTAGACTTATAGAGGAAGTGCCTTTTAAAGCCATTCAAATTGGTATGGCTATCGATGGAGAAGACTATGAACAGGGAGATATCATCAAGTACAGCCATTATTGTACAGATGTAGGGTTTGATTATGAAGGAGACATGGAGATTGTTACTCGTCCTAGAGGGATGTATCTAGAAATGTTTTATACAGGTCTTTATGAAGAACAGGCTCAGTGGATGTACGATAAAGTAAGTAGTTATTTGTCTTATGAGGGATTACAAATTGCAGGTTCTGTATATATAGAACCAGTACGGAATTATTGGACAGAGACAAAACGTGAAGACTATTTATCTAAAATTACAGTACCTGTTGAGGAATAGGTGAAACATGTATACCGGAAAATTGGAAACAGAATATAAAAAATGAGTTACCATAAGACGCGATGCAGTACAAAATATTATAAGATGTTGTGGTATAGATTATTTTGTGTGTAAAGGCAATTCACTTTACAACTATTGACAAGTTAGGTAAATATTGGTAATATAGGGTGTAAATATTTTTTGCTTGACAGATAATGCTTTCAAAACGCTTAGAAGGAGGAACCATGGAAGAACGAATGACAATTAGTTTGTTGTTAGATTTTTATGGATCCTTGCTGACGGAGCGACAACGAGAATGTTATGCCTTACATCATGAAGATGATATGTCACTAGGTGAAATTGCAGAAGAAATGCATATCTCTAGGCAAGCTGTTCATGATAATATTGAACGAGCAAAGGCTAGTATGGAGGGGTATGAACAAAAGTTACACCTCATTGAACAATATTTACTACGGCGAAAGATTGTGAAACAGATTAGAGAAGAGCTAGTATCTACTGCCATTACATCTGAATCGATTCAATCATTATTAACACAATTGGAGGGCTAGTATGGCTTTTGAAAATTTAACACATAAATTACAAGAAGCCTTTGCATCCTTAAAAGGAAAAGGTAAAATTTCTGAAGAAGATGTTAACCTAGCGTTACGACAAGTTCGGTTTGCTTTGTTAGAAGCTGACGTAAACTTTGGAGTAGCGAAAGATTTCATTGCCCGTATCAAGGATAAAGCCTTGGGTGAGGAAGTATTTGGTTCCTTGAACCCTGCGCAAACGGTCATTAAAATTGTGAATGACGAATTGACAGAGTTATTAGGTGGAACGGAAAGTCGCATCATGATTTCTCCGAAAGCACCGACTATCATTATGTTGGTAGGCTTGCAAGGGGCAGGTAAAACGACTACGGCTGGTAAGTTGTCTGTACACCTTCGTAAACAAGGTAAGAATCCGATGCTAGTAGCAGCCGATGTGTATCGCCCAGCAGCGATTAAACAATTACAAGTAGTGGGAGCTCAAATCGATGTTCCTGTATTTGCGAATGAAACGCCGGGTGCAAATCCAGTTGAGATTGCTAAAGCTGGTATTGAAGAGGCAAAACGCTCGTTCAAAGATATTGTCATCATCGATACAGCAGGCCGCTTAGCCATTGATGAAACATTGATGGATGAACTCGCTAATATCAAGGCTGAAGTAAAACCTCATGAAATCTTGCTAGTGGTAGATGCCATGATCGGTCAAGATGCGGTGGGTACAGCTGAAGCATTTAATAATTACTTGGGCCTAGATGGTGTCATCCTAACAAAAATGGATGGTGATGCCCGTGGTGGTGCAGCGCTTTCTATTAAAGCAGTAACAGGAACACCTATTAAATTTACTGGTACTAGCGAAAAGATGGACGGCTTAGAAGTATTCCATCCGGATCGCATGGCATCTCGTATTCTTGATTTAGGCGATTTCAAAACATTGATTGAAAATGTGCAAAGTTCTATCGATGAAGAAGAAGCGAAAAAAATGGCTGAAAAGATGGCCAAAAATAGCTTTACCCTAGACGATTTCTTGGCACAAATGAATCAAATTCGCAAACTGGGGCCTTTGCAAAATATCTTGGGTATGCTGCCTGGTATGGGTAAATTGAAAGACCAGTTAGCTGGCTTTGACTTAGATAATAAAGAAGTGCGTCAAATTGAAGCTATCATCAAATCTATGACTATGGCGGAACGTACGAATCCTAATATATTGAATGGATCTCGTCGCAAACGTATTGCGGCAGGTTCTGGTACAACAGTACAGCGAGTGAATCAGTTAATTAAACAATTTGAGGATGCTCGCAAGTTTATGAAGCAAATGCAGTCTATGAGCAAAGGTAAGAAGGGTATGTTCCCTAAATTACCGTTCATGGGATAATATTCTATTTAAGGAGGTGAAAGAAGAATGTTAAAAATCCGTTTAACTCGTTTAGGTGCTAAAAAAGCTCCTTTCTATCGTATCGTTGTTGCTGACTCCCGCGCTCCACGCGAAGGTCGTCCAGTTGATACAGTAGGTCAATACGATGCTACTAAAAACCCAGCAATCGTTAATATTGACGAAGAGAAAGCATTAGAATGGTTGGGTAAAGGTGCACAACCTACTGATACTGTTCGCTCCTTGTTCAAAAAACATGGTGTTATGCAAAAATTTGCTGACGCTAAAAAATAATTAATAGAGAGGCGTACTGTGATGCAAGAATTAATTACATTAATTGTTCAATCATTAGTTAAGCAACCTGAAGCCGTTTCTGTTACTATGGAAGTTCGCGATCAAGTGGAAGTCTATGAAATCCGTGTCGCTCCTGATGATATGGGTAAAGTAATCGGAAAGCAAGGTAAGATTGCGAAAGCGATTCGCGCTGTGGCTAAAGCAGCGGCTATTAAAGAGAACAAGAAGATATCCGTTGATATTGTCTAAAAGGGTGGTAACATGGAAGAAATGACATTACGCGTACCCGTGGCAATTAAGTCTAAGGTTACGGACACTTTAAAAAACAAAATTATTGCTGATTTACAACAACAAATGAATATGGCGGACCAAGATTTGCAACAAATCGAATTTCAAGCTAAACGTTTGTTAAGTGAACAAGCAAAAATTGATGCACAAGGTTTAATCCAATTGCGTCAACAAATCGAGGAAGATAAGCAACAACGTATAGCTTTCAAAGCTCAAGTAGCAGAGCATTTGAAAGAAGCGGAAAAGCTTGAAATTGGTTCTGAAATTGCCCAAGGCCAAATGGAGCAAACTATTACTGTGAAAATCGGTGATAACTTAGATGCTCTTCTAGGGTCTGAAATTTTGCTAGAAGATGGCAAAGTTGTGGCATTCCGTAAATAATGGATACTCAAGAACTGATTACCATCGGTGTGATCGTCGCTCCGCACGGTGTGCGGGGCGATGTTCGTATATTGCCGAGAACAGACTTTCCAGAACGGTTTATGAAAATGGATGTGTGCTACATTAATGGTCAACCATACCATATTACATCTGCAAAGTTTCATAAGCAGTTTATATTGGCTACTTTCAAAGAATTGCCTGATCGCACCGCTGTAGAGCGTTTAGGTAAACAAGAAATAAAAGTGCCAAGACAAGATTTGGTGGAATTGCCTGAAGATAGGTATTATATCTTTGAAATCGAAGGCCTTGCCGTAGAAGATACAGAAGGTAATGATTTAGGCATTGTAAAAGAAGTATTACAGCCTGGTGCGAACGATGTTTACGTGGTAGCCAAAGAGGGGGAACCTGATTTATTATTGCCAGCTTTGAAAACGGTGGTATTAACCATTGATATTGAAGGTGGTAAGATGATCGTAGCCCCTCCAGAATGGTTGTAATAGAAAAGTCCCTTGTACTGAGTGCAATGATGCGTTCAGTACAGGGGACTTTTTGTATATTTGGGGTTCTATAATATATTTTGGGAGAGAGCAAAAGTCATCCCCCAAGATATATTCTTTATGCATAAAAATAGGTATATCAATTAGTTTACTTTACAACCTTAGTAAGGACATATATGAAAAAGCTAAATGTAGACTATATTAGACCTTACACATACATAGGACTAGTGGTGTAATCATAATGACTGTCACGATAGCGTGGATTATCTACGGTGAGTCGCCATAGTCGACTTGCTAGTTGATCTTGCTCGCACAGTACTTTGGTAATGCCAGTTACTTGCTGACAGAAAGGGGCCCACTTTTGCACAATGGGAATGGAGGCATGTTTTTCTTTTAAGTATTGACGACCTCGGTCGTTGAAAGCTAGCAGTCGTCCATAGGTAGGTCCTTGTCGGTGGCACTCTTGGAACATCTCTTGAGTGCGACGGAAGAGACTGTACGCAGCGATGCGATCGAGACGGGCGTAGGTATAGCGTCTTGATTTTAAACTTTCACGGGCTTGTTCCCAAGAAGAAAGGGTGCTCGCAGTAAGCCAGGCCTCTTCTAAACCGTCGCTCATGTCATGTAAGGTTTGCAAACCTTCTTTTGTTGCTACACGACTAGTGAGGTGGATCATGTCATAATAGCGGTTTAGATTGGCATAATAGTTAGCTTGTACGATGTCTATGGCAAGAGGGGCTACCATAGGGGGGAAGTAGTGATGCCAATTGAAAGTGTCTTCTTCTAAAGAAGAGGCGTCGATTCCTAATTCACCTAACGAGATAGATGCATCGTCTTCTAATGAGGCATAAGGTGCGTAAGAGGTATCAGACATTTGTAGTATGTTGTGAGACCTGGATAGACTGGAAGATGTTTGTTTGGATGTATAAATAGCATTTCGTAAGGCTGTGCCAGATGGAAACGAATCATCTAAGGTGGGATTGTGATGGGAACTAGTTCGTTTCACGGGAATGATGTCTAACTCGATGTGATAGCGATGTAAGGCACGTATGTATTCAATGCCTAAGATAGTGTTAGGGTCAGTGTCTAATATGCGCATATGGTTTGAGTTTTCTAATACACTGTCTTTAGATGATTGTTGTTCTGTTGGTGAAAGTACGGTATCAGATGTGTTTTTGCCTGAGACATCATGGGTATTCATTGAGGTACTTACTGAATAATACTGCTGGATTGCTTTGCGTAAGGCTGTACCATAGGAGTATCCTTGAGTCAAGAGTGTGCGCAATGATTCTTGTGTACTAGGATGGTCTAGAGTTTCTGCAACGGATACAAGTTCCTCTACATCTGTATGGCTGGCACCAAATGAGATAGCGTCACACCCTAGGGCATGTAATAATCTGACACCACCGGATGCAAAATATTCTGCCGAACTAACGGCGAACATAGAAGGTAGTTCAAAGACGATATCAGCACCACCCATAACAGCCCATTGAGCACGGTGAAATTTAGAAAATATGGCAGGTGTCCCCCGTTGCACGAAATCTCCACTCATCACAACGAGCAAGGTTGAGTTAGGATATATACGGCGAAGCTCTTGTAATTGATGGGCATGCCCTTTGTGAAAGGGATTATATTCTGCAATAATTCCTATGGTGTTCATAATCTAGTACCTCCTATTATGTATATTAGTATATCATGAGATAAAACTTTCATAAACGCTGCCCATAGGGTAACTGGTTGGGTGGAAAGGTGATATACTATAGATGTAGAAAGGAATGAAGTAAAATGAATGTTAAAGAGCTTAAACAATTTTACAATGAACAGCAAGATATGTTTTTATAATCTATATAAAAGAGTTACAATACATGAAAGAAGTCATAAAAAGGGGTGGAAAAAAACGTGACATTAATGGTATAATTGACTGTAGAAATTGTGTCTATTAGAGGTAAGTATATGAAACAATATATCATAGCCCTTGGTTTAGGGATGGTGTTGTTCTTGGGTGGCTGTGGTAGTCAACAAGCCATCGATACCTATAGTTTTGGTCAGAAAGTCATCAATGTAGGTCAATCTGAAGTGATTGTGGATTCTCCGTTTGACTTCGGTCAGTTGGATAGAATTACAGCTAATGAAAAGGGACAACCTTTGACCATCTATGCAGGACTAGATAAAAATTATGGTGTCTATGTAAGCGCTACACAAGCTTCTACAGGTGCACCATTGCCAACATTAGAAGAGGGCACAAAATTAGCGCAACAGGAATTGGCCAAAGAATTAGGTCAAGCTGGTGCTAAAGCACAATGGACTCAAGAAGCTGTGCAAGTAGACGGTGTGAATGCCGTTAAATCTAGTACGACGGCGGGTTCCAATGGGCAAACAATTCGGTTCACTCAGTATACTTTCATCAACAAAGGTGTACTGTGGAATATACGCTATTCATACAGTGATCAATCTCTGCAAGGAGAAGATATCAATCAACGTGTGAATGGGCACATTCAAGTTACTAAGAAAGAGGGATAAGTAATGAACGTTTTAGTCGTAAACTGCGGTAGCTCCTCCTTGAAGTATCAATTAATTGATATGGAGCATGAAGTTGTATTGGCGAAAGGTCAATTCGAAAAAATCGGTTCCGATGATGCAATTTTCACTCATCGTCGTCCAGATGCAGACAAATTAGAACGCATCGAACCAGTAGCTGACCACAAAGTGGCGTTACAAGTCTTATTGGATATTTTGGTAGATCCAGAACATGGCGTGATTGGTTCCATGGATGAAATCGACGCTGTAGGTCATCGTGTAGTACATGGCGCTGAAAAATTCGCTGATTCCGTATTGATTACTCCTGCAGTGATGGAGGCATTGGAAGAATGCGCGAAAATTGCTCCACTTCACAATCCTCCAAACATCCAAGGTATCGAAGCATGCCAAAAAATTATGCCAAATGTACCACAAGTTGGTGTATTTGATACAGCATTCCATCAAACAATGCCTGCTGAGGCGTTCTTGTATGGTCTTCCATACGAAGCATACACTGATTTAGGTGTTCGCCGTTATGGTTTCCATGGTACTTCCCACAAATATGTGGCACAACGTGTGGCTGAATTGATGGGTAAACACATGTCCGACCTTCGTATCGTATCCTGTCACTTGGGTAATGGTTCTTCCGTTACAGCTATCAAAGGTGGCCGTTCTATCGATACTTCCATGGGTTTCACTCCATTGTCCGGTTTGATCATGGGTACTCGTTGTGGTGATATTGACCCAGCTATCGTGCCTTACTTGATGGAAAAATGGGATATGACATACCATGAAATCGATGCTATCATGAATAAAAAATCTGGCGTATTCGGTATTTCTGGTGTATCTAATGACTTCCGCGTTATCGAAGAAGCTGCTGAAGAAGGCAATAAACGTGCGCAATTAGCATTGGATATGTTCCACTACAAAGTACGTGCTACAATCGGTGCTTACGTAGCTGTTATGGGCGGCGTTGACGCTATCGTATTCACAGCTGGTATCGGTGAAAATGGTATTGGTAACCGTGATGCAATCTGCAATGGTTTAGAATACTTAGGTACTCGTATTGACCCTGAACGCAACAATGTTCGTGGTAAAGAAGCGGAAATCAGTGCAGAAGGTTCCAAAGTTAAAATCTTTGCAATCCCTACAAATGAAGAAATCATGATCGCTCGTGATACAAAACGTATTACAGCTCCATTAGTGATGAAAAACTGGTAATCTTTGATTACTTGTGAAAGAGTCCCCTCTATGAGGGGCTCTTTTTTTGTTGACAAATGCTTTCATCGGTTGTTATTCTAACAGTAGGATGATGATACTGTTGATGAAAGGATGAGATCATGTCTATACAATATCAAGAACAATCGAAACGATCCAAAGCTGGCATTGCATTAGTTACTGTATTTATTGTGATAGCATTGGGTGCGTTGGCATATAGTGTATGGCGCTATGTGGAGTTAGGTAGTATAGCCTTAGCGGAAATATTAATAGAAGGAATGATTCTATTTGTCCTTGTATCGCAGGCAGTGGGGACCTATACATTTAGGTTGACCGAATCGGATCTCATCATTGATGAGGTAGGCTTATTAGGAAAGAAACGAATGATCATTCCTTATACAATGATCAACGGGGTCTACCAATTTAAACAATCGATGATGCCCCCATTGAAATTTCGCTATAAATATCGTAAATTATCGTCCACTGATGATCGCCCTGTATGGGCCTTAGCTTACTCAGTGGTAGAAGGGAAAAAGTTAAAACATGGCCGTGTGTTATTAAAAGCAGAACAAGAGTTGTTTGATGATTTAGCGCAGCATGTACCGAATTTGATACAGGTGAAAGAAGACCAAGTTGTCTTTCATGCATACCTAAGAGAAGATGCTTTCAAACATGGAGAAGATTTTGCGATCTATGCAGCCAATGTATATGGGCAAGGTCAAGCGGGTGCAGAGGATGTGAAAGAATAAGCTTTTCTTAGTATAGGTTAGAAAGGGAGTTTACCCTAAGCTGATTGGTATCATTAGACTTCGACTGAGGTGGAATCTGTGAGAGAACTTGGATAAAGTTTGAAGAAAATAAAAGGACTTTTCAAATCTATAGCGAATATACATAGTAAAGAAAGATATATGAGTGCCCACGATGGGGACATAGTGATGCGTCACACTCTTTGGAGTGTGGCGTGTTGTCGTTTATAGGGCTAAAGGATGTACTTTCAAATGTTGGAGGAATTATGTTGGATTTACAATCATATCAAATGCCACGAGAAAAATTTATTGCCTTAGGAGCGGAAGCGTTAGAGTTGGAAGAATTATTAGCCATTTTATTGCGTACAGGGTGCAAAGGTTCCACCGTCTTAGAAGTGGCTCATGAAGTGGTGAAACGCATGGAAGGATTGGTAGGAGGCTTGAACAATGTTACCGTAGATGCTTTGCGAGAAATTGATGGCATTGGGCAAGACAAGGCGGTGACTATTTGTGCGGCTATCGAACTGGGCAGACGTCTAGGACAGATGAAAGTGAAACGAGATTGGGAAGATTTTAGCACTCCGGAGGCGGCTGCTAACTACATGATGGAACGTCTCCGTCATAAAACAGAAGAACATTTTTATGTTTTATTACTGACGGTAAAAAATAAATTGATTAAGCCTGTTCTGATTTCTAAAGGAGGATTGACTAGTAGTACGGCGGAGCAACGAGCAGTATTCCGTCAAGCTATCGATGCCAATGCGGCGGCTATTATTTTGATGCATAACCACCCATCAGGAGATCCTACCGAGAGTAGTGATGATGTACGGGTGACTAAAATTTTTGCTAGAGCTGGGGAAGTGATGGGTATCCCTGTGTTAGATCATATCATTATTGGTGATGGTATCTATGTAAGCTTATTAGAAAAAGGGATACTATAGGTGCAGATGTTCTATAAATTTGCTATAATTAAATGATTAGAACAATGAAAAGGAATCAGAGGTTATAGCGTGCGAATTATTGGAATAGATCCGGGCTATGCGATTTGTGGCTATGGTATCATTGATGTCATAGGAAGCTCTTTAAAACCTGTTACCTATGGAGTGATAACCACAGAGGCGAAAACGCCAGAAGCAAGCCGGTTAGAAATTATATTTAATGAACTAAGCGATATTTTAGAAGAATTTCGCCCTCAAAAGTTTGGTATAGAAAAATTGTACTTTGCCCGCAATGTAACGACGGGTATCGGTGTAGCACAAGCGAGAGGTGTTACCTTATTGGCGGCGAGTCAACAAGACTTACCAATTTACGAATATACACCATTGCAAGTGAAACAATCTGTGGTGGGCTATGGGAAAGCTACAAAAGAGCAGGTCACGTATATGACGATGAACTTATTGGGGATTCGTGAAAAAATTAAGCCCGATGATGCGGCTGATGCTTTGGCGATTGCTATCTGTACAGCCCATAGTTCTCATACGGATACATTAAAGCAAATTTTACAGTTGTGAGGAATTTATGATTGCATATATAAAAGGGATTGTTACCCATCGATTACTGGATGCGGTGTACGTCAATGTTCATGATGTAGGGTATCGTGTGTACGTGCCTAGTTCAGTGCAAAGTCAATTACAGGTAGGCGGGGAAACTTGTTTATTTACGTATACTAATGTTCGTGAAGATGCCATTCAGCTATATGGTTTTTTGACGATGGAAGATTATGAGTTATTTTTACTGCTCATCTCCGTATCAGGAGTGGGGCCTAAATTAGGTCTTGGTATTTTATCAGCTATTAGTCCAGAACATTTTGTAGGACTCATCATTAGTGGTGATACAAAAGGTCTTCAGAAATTGCCTGGTATTGGTAAAAAATCAGCAGAGCGATTGGTGCTAGAGTTAAAAGACAAAATTGAAAGCCTCGGTATTGCAGGAACTTTTGCGACGACGGGAAGAATTTCACCAGTAGAACAAGTGCCTGTAGGTGCTACCGAAGAAGTGCTAGAAGCACTTATGGCATTAGGATATAGCGCACAAGAGGTGCAGCCAGTAATCCAAGAAGTTTACGATGGAACACAAGAAGTACCAGTCTTATTAAAACAAGTATTAGCGGCATTGGGTAAAGGACGATAAGAATGGATCAAGAAAATCGAATTGTAACCATGCAAGAACGGGAGGAAGACAATTGGCAATTTAGTCTTCGTCCTCGCTATTTAAAAGAATATATTGGACAAACACAGGCAAAGGAGAATCTTCATATTTTTATTGAGGCGGCCAAGCTGCGAGGAGATACCTTGGACCATGTTTTACTCTATGGACCTCCAGGGTTAGGGAAAACCACCTTGGCAGGAATCGTTGCTAATGAATTGGGCGTAAACTTCCGAGTTACCTCTGGACCAGCCATAGAACGAGCTGGTGATTTGGCAGCTTTATTGAGCAATTTGCAACCGGGAGATGTACTGTTTATCGATGAAATCCATCGTTTATCTCGCTCTGTAGAAGAAGTGCTATATTCTGCTATGGAAGATTATGCTTTAGATATCATTATTGGTAAAGGTCCGAGTGCTAGATCGGTGCGCATTGAATTGCCTAAATTCACGCTAATTGGTGCCACAACACGAGCAGGATCTTTGGCGGCACCGCTGCGTGATCGCTTTGGTGTGATTAGCCGTTTAGAATATTACAAGCAAAATGAGCTAGAATTTATTGTGAGCCGTTCTGCTGATATTTTAGATATTCATATGGATCCAGAAGGGGCTAGTGAAATCGCTCGTCGTTCTAGAGGAACCCCTCGTATTGCCAATCGTTTATTGAAACGTGTTCGTGATGTAGCGCAAGTATTGGGTGATGGTGTGATTACAAAAGAAATTGCAGATCAGGCATTACAGCGTTTAGATATTGATAAGCTAGGTTTAGATCGGATAGACCGACGTATTTTATGTACTATTATTGAAAAATTTGATGGTGGCCCTGTAGGGGTGGACACGATTGCAGCCTCAGTGAGTGAGGAACGTGAAAGTGTTGAAGATGTGTATGAACCGTATTTGATGCAACTTGGCTTATTGGCACGAACAAATCGCGGTCGTATCGTCACTCCTGCTGCCTATGACCACTTGGGGATACCTAGGAAGGTGGATGCATGAGACAGGTAGGATATCGCTATGTGGCGATAGCAGTGATGGCCGCTCTATTGGGAAGTACGCCATTTATAGGGATGGCTGCACCGCAAAAGGAAGTGCCGAAACGTACAACAGTGAAATCGACTTTTGTGAAACCGAATGAAAGAAAAGCTCCAACAGTACCAAAACGAGTGATTCAAAAACCTACGGTGAAGGGATCGAATGCTGGAAAACAGACCGTGTCGGAGTCTAATAAAAAAGATAAAAAAGGAGCTACCCAAGCAGTAGCTAATATAGTAAGAGAATCAGGTTCTAGTGGAGAACCGGTGATACGAGTATTGCTAGGGCATCGATCACAATCTTTTTCCATTAGTAGCGCTATGCCTATGGTTGTTCTAGATAGTCGTGGACATCAAGTACAAACTATCAAAGAAAATCAGACTGTGACAGTTTCGAGTGGAGGCGGTTCAGTACAGATAAATGGACATAGTATTGATACGTCTATTACCGTTCAAAATGTACAAGGTAGATATGGATCTGAATTACAAACGTTAGGTAAAACCTATCGAGGAGCCATCACTGTGCATGGTAATGCATCAGGATCCATGAGTGTACTCAATGTATTGGGCTTAGAACAATATGTACAAGGGGTAGTCCCAGAAGAAGTGGTACCTAGTTGGCCTACGGCGGCTCTAGAAGCGCAAGCAGTGGCGGCTAGAACCTATGCTTTGCACTCGATGAAGAGCAAACAAAATAGTATGTATGATATTGGAACTACTACAGCTGACCAAGTATATGGAGGGAAAAGTAGTGAGTTTGTAAGCACAAATACAGCGGTAAAGCGTACACATGGCATGGTTCTCACTTATCAGGGCCAACCGATTAATGCTCTTTTTCATTCCGATGGAGGTGGCTATACAGAGGATAGCGTGAACCTATGGGGTAATGATTTGCCCTACTTAAAAGGGGTGCAAGATTACTCGAATCATGAGGGTACAACTGTATGGAATGTCATTACTAGCCGTCAAAGTATAGAGCAAAAATTAGCAGCAGCTAGCAAATCGGTAGGGTACTTACAGAAAATTGAATTATCTCCATTGGCAGATCGACCTATGAAAGTACAAGATCGAGGGGTTTCAGGGCGTGTAAAAACAATGAAATTTGTAGGTGAAAAGGGTTCTATATCGCTTACAGGAGAACAGGTGCAAGGGATATTTGGCTTAAAGTCCACCTTATTTGATTTTTATGTAGGACAAACACCGCCGAGTCGGATTCAGGGGTTTTCCGTAAAAGCTAACCATACGTTTAGTAAAGCGAATCAGACTGTGACAATTCATGGATATGGTTGGGGACATGGTTTGGGACTTTCACAGTGGGGAGCGGCGGAAATGGCTAGCCGAAAAGAGGCAAGTCAGCCTGATTATTATAAAGTAATTTTACAACATTATTACCAAGGTACGGCACTCACGAAACTGTACAATTAATGAGGAATAGTATGAAAGTATCTGATTTTAATTATGATTTACCTGAGGAACTCATTGCACAACATCCGGTAGAACCACGGGATACGTCGCGATTGATGACCTTGGACAAGGTAAGTGGAGAGATATGCCATAAAGCATCCTTTCACTCCATACTAGATGAACTATGTGAAGGGGATGTGTTAATCTTTAATAACACTAAGGTTATCCCTGCTCGTTTGTATGGAGAACGTAAAAGGACAGGTGGTAAGGTAGAAGTGCTACTGTTAACGCCCAAAGGAGAACATCTTTGGGAGTGTCTGGTAAAGCCAGGGAAAAAATGTCTAAAGGGACAACTCTTATCCTTTGGTCCTAATCTAGAGGCGGAGGTTATAGACCATACAGATTTTGGCGGTCGACTGATTCAATTTAAGCCGAACGGTAATTTTGATGAGATTATTAATGATATTGGGGAAATGCCATTGCCTCCGTATATCCATGTAAAACTAGAAGACAAAGATAGATACCAAACGGTATATGCCAAAGAAAAAGGATCCGCAGCAGCACCCACAGCAGGCTTACATTTTACACCGGAATTATTGGATGAAATTCAGCGCAAAGGGGTACAAATTGGATTTGTTACATTGCATGTAGGGCTAGGCACATTCCGCCCTGTGTCGGCAGAATCCATTGAAGACCATGATATGCATAAAGAGTTCTATCACGTGTCGGAAGAAACTGCAGAATTGGTGAATCGTGCTAAAGCAGAAGGTCGAAGAGTGATTGCCGTAGGAACTACATCAGTGCGTACCTTAGAATCAGCAGCGACCGAGGTAGGTCATGTAAGGAGCGGATCCGATTGGACTCAAATCTTTATTTATCCTGGCTATGAGTACAAGATGGTAGATGCATTGATCACTAACTTTCATCTCCCACAGTCTACCTTACTCATGCTCATTAGCGCCTTAGCTGGCAGAGAGCATTGTCTGGCGGCCTATGAAGAGGCGGTACGTGAAAAATATAGATTTTTCAGCTTTGGTGACGCAATGTTCATTCGATAAGTTGAAAGTTGTGTTATAATACAGAAGTAATAAAGGAGTGTGTATATGGCGATTAGATATGAATTGCAAAAACAATGTCCCCACACAGGTGCACGGGCAGGGTTATTGCATACTCCTCATGGAACCTATGAAACACCGATGTTTATGCCCGTAGGGACACAGGCAACGGTAAAAACATTGGCCCCAGAGGAGCTGAAAGCGATGGGTTCTCAAGTGATTTTGAGTAATACCTATCATTTATTCTTGCGCCCAGGCGCTGACCTAGTGGAAGAAGCGGGCGGATTGCACAAGTTCATGAACTGGGACCAAGCCATCTTAACCGATAGTGGCGGGTTCCAGGTGTTCAGTTTAGGAAAGCTGCGCAAGATTACCGAAGAAGGAGTGAATTTCAGATCACATCTAGATGGGTCGAAAAAATTCTTATCTCCAGAAGTGGCTACGAAAGTACAGGAACAATTAGGGTCTGACATTATGATGGCATTCGATGAATGTATCCCTTATCCTGCGGATCATCGATATGCAGATGCATCGACAGCACGGACCACACGTTGGGCGGAACGTTGCCAAGAGGCACGTCGTTCTAAGAACCAAGGTATGTTCGGTATCGTCCAAGGTGGCATGTACAAAGACCTGCGTGAAAGAAGTGCCAAAGAGTTAGTGGCTATGGGCTTTGAAGGGTATAGCATTGGTGGCCTTTCGGTAGGGGAACCACATGATTTGATGTATGAAGTACTAGAATATACAACACCATTGTTGCCTGCCAATAAAGCTCGTTATTTGATGGGTGTTGGTACTGCTGACTGTTTAGTGGAAGGGGTAGCTCGTGGTGTCGATATGTTTGACTGCGTATATCCAACACGTGTGGCCCGCAATGGTATGGCCATGACATGGAAAGGGCGATTGAATTTACGCAATGCTTCTTTCATACGTGACTGGGGTCCGATTGAAGAAGGTTGTGGCTGTTATGCGTGCCAAAACTATTCAAGAGCTTATATTCGACATCTATATAAGGCAGAAGAAATTTTGGCTTTCCGATTGGTGTCGTATCATAATTTATATTTCTTACTAGAATTTATGCGTCAAATGCGTAAAGCTATCCTAGAGGATCGCTTTGTAGCATTCCGCGAAGAGTTCTGGCAGTATTTTACTAAATAGGAGGACTTATGGATTTCTTAGAATTTTTCCAAGGACAAACAGGGCAAGCGATTTTACCATTGTTGATTATGGTCGTGATTTTCTACTTCTTGTTATATCGTCCGCAAAAGAAACAACAAAAACAACGTCAAGTGTTATTGAACAGTCTAAAAAAAGGTCAAAAAGTATTGACTGTTGGCGGTATTTATGGCGAAATTGTTTCCTTAACAGAAGATACATTAGTGTTACAAGTGTCTGAAAAAGTAGAAATGAAGTTTGCTCGTACAGCCATAGCTCAAGTTCTTGGAAAGGAACAAAAGTAATGGATAAGACGGCATTGCGCAAAACGTTTTTAGAACGCCGTCGCAGTGTACCAGTCCAAGAGGTTCCTACGTGGTCGGCACAATTGGCGGATCGACTGTGGGCTATGCCTACAGTGGTTGATGCGGAGCATATCATGGCGTACTTGGCTATGCCCAAGGAAGCTAATCTTGATGCTTTCATTATAGAAGCCTTGGAGCAGGGGAAGCATGTTTATGTACCTGTGTGCGTGACCAAAACAGAGATGGTAGGCGTTCGGATTACTGATTTAGAGTCACTCGCAAGGGGAATATTGGGAATCCGTATTCCAAACGAACCCTATGATATCGTAGAACCAACACAATTGGATTGTATTCTCGTTCCTGGTCTTGCCTTTGATCGTAGAGGCGGTCGCATGGGAATGGGGGCTGGATATTATGACCGATACTTACAACAGATTGCTGTAGAGAACCGAATCGGTATAGCCTGGGATAATCAAATTTCAGAAGAAATGTTACCCATGGCACCTCATGATGAGTGGATGCATACCATTGTGACACCATCAGAGAGTATCCATTGTTATAAAGAATAGGAGGGAATCCATTGAACACAAAAGCAGCTTTACGCTTTTTCGGCGTAGTAGCAGTGATTTTAGGCCTATTTATTTGGCTCATTGGACCACTTGCTAACTCCATTAAACAAGGGTTGGATTTACAAGGTGGTACTCACATTGTATTAGAAGCGCAAGATTCTGGACCTAACGTGGTTACTGATGATGCAGTAGAACGGGTTATTCAAATCTTAGGCCGTCGTATTAATGAAATGGGTTTAACTGAGCCTATCATTCAACGTGAAGGTAAAAAACGTATCATTATCGAATTACCTGGTGAAAAAGATCCGCAAAAAGCCATCGAAACAGTTGGTAAAACGGCGGTTCTTGAGTTCCGTGATGAAAATGGAAAAGTCCATTTAGATGGTAATGACTTAAAAGATGCAAAAGAACAATTAGAAGGTAAACAAGCATCCGTTAATATCCAATTAACAGATGAAGGTGCGAAAAAATTCGGCGCTTTAACAACAGCTAATATTGGTCGTCACATCGGCATTTATTTGGATGGTGAGCAATTGACAAATCCAGTGGTCAACGAACCAATTACTGGTGGTAGTGCTCGTATTACTGGTAGCCGTGACTTGGAAGAAGCGAAAAGCTTAGCTATTTTACTACGTTCTGGTGCATTGCCTGTAAAAGTAGAAGTTATGGAAGTGCGTACCGTTGGTCCTACCTTGGGGCAAGACTCTAAAGATAAATCTGTTGTAGCTTTTGGTGTTGGTATTGCTTTAATCATTGCATTTATGCTTGTGTTATACAGATTATCTGGATTCGTAGCGACGATCGCTTTGTTAGTGTTTGTGTTAATTTTGGTAGCGATCTTAGGGCCGCATGCTTTGAATGCGACCATGACCTTGCCAGGTGTAGCTGGTATTATCCTCAGTATGGGGGTTGCCGTGGACGCGAACATCTTAATCTTTGAACGGTTCAAAGAAGAAGTGGTGGAAGGTAAAACATTGCGCATGTCCATGGAATCTGGTTTCCGCCGTGCTTTTGATACGATCTTTGATGCGAATACATCCGTTATGATTACAGCGGTGATCCTCATTGTTCTTGGTAGTGGACCTGTAAAAGGTTTCGCTATCAACTTGGCATTAGGTGTTATCGTATCCATGTTTACAGCTGTATCTATGAGTCGTACCTTGATGCATATGCTCATTGCGGCACAAATTACGAACCGACCATTCTGGTATGGATCTAACGTATCTCCATCTGTTACGATTGAAGCATTTAAGAAAGGAGATAAGAAAAAATGACATTTGATGTAATAAAACGTCATCGTTGGTGGTTTAGTATCTCCTCCATTGCAGTTATTCTAAGTATCATTTCCATGTTTATGTATGGATTTAACTTTGGTATCGATTTTACAGGTGGTACCATTGTAGAAGTGGAATTTAGTAAACCAGTGCAGGTATCTGCTGTACGGGAAAATTTGAAAGCTTTTGAATTGGAAAATGCAGTGATCCAATTATCTGGTGCAGATGCTACTGAATCAGAAGGTAAAACGGTAATGATTCGTACTCGTAACCTTGAGGCTAGTGAAAGTCAAGCTGTGGTAGCGGCGTTGAATAAAAACTTAGCAGAAGGTACGGTAAAACGGATTGAATCTGTAGGTGCTGTGATCGGTTCTGAAGTCACAGAGCATGCATTGATTAATTTGCTCATCGCTTTCGTAGCGCTAGCACTATATATTACATATCGATTTGAGTATCGTGTAGCCTTGTCTTGTTTGTCTGCTATCTTCCATGACCTTATCATGGTATTAGGGATATTCTCTTTCTTCCATTTAGAAATTGATTCATCCTTCTTGGCGGCGATTTTGACGGTTATTGGTTACTCCATGAACGAATCTGTCGTAATCTTTGACCGTATTCGTGAAAATACACATACTCATAAGCGTACTGATACATTTGCAGATCTTGCCAATGCAAGTATCCATCAAAGTATTCATCGTTCTTGTTATACATTATCTACAGTATTATTTGCATGTTGTTCCTTGTACTTCTTTGGTGGGGATACAACAAAGAACTTTGCTTTATGTATGATCGTAGGTTTCGTCAGTGGTGCGTACTCATCCATTTGCGTAGCTACATCTTTGTGGGCAATTTGGAAATCCAACAATAAAAAAGATGCACGAAATCGTCTCTAATGAAGCTATTCTGTTTTGCTAGAATGCTTGATTGGTGAAAGGGAAACGAGCAACATATTCCTTCTCAAGCTATACAGTGGTTATGCTTGTTCAGGAACATGTTGCTCGTTTCTGCATTTCGGCATTTAGGTAATAAGGATATAGCAAAACGTTCTACGCAAAGATGGCATTCCTTGGTGGTGTCATTAGAAACGAGCAATATATTTCTTCTCAAGCTATACGGTGGTTATGCTTGATTAAAAAATATTGGGAAAGGGGTTGCAAAATGTTTAAAAATATCATATAATACATTCAGTGCTTGAGACACAAGCACTTTTAATTTTCTTACAGCTTAGTAATTAAGAAAATTAAAAAGATTAAAAATAACTGTTGACACGAAATTGTGAATCTGTTATTATAATCTAGTCGCCACAACACAGCGTTGTGAATGACAAAGTTGATCTTTGAAAACTGAACAATGTAAGGTAATTACTTCGAAAGAAGTAAACATAAGCCAG
>NZ_RQVC01000005.1:0-133649 GCF_003992085.1 Veillonella sp. CHU732 | reverse complement strand
GAGTTATTAACTGTATTGCCTTCTTTAGCCTCTTTTAATTTAGCTAAGTAATCTGCATCTTGAGCTGGTTCGCCTAACGCAGATGCCACATTATCCAATGTCATCGATTTAGCAGCATTCACTTTTGTGTGAATCTTAGCTAGCTCATTAGTATCAGTAATTTCTGCACCATCTTTAGTAGTAAATTTACCATCTGCAGTTTTGAATACTTGGTTACCATCTTTGTCTACGAAGATCACTGGGCTTGTCACACGTTCGTTGATCAATTGGTTACCGTTCACTGCATTATCTAATGCAGTACGAGTTGCTTTATCTAGACCAACTGTGATATTGCCTTCATCATCTTTAGTGATTAAAAGGCCTTTTTTAGGAGTTGTTTCATCAGCGCTTGTATCTGCACTAGTTTTTAATGTAATTGCTTTATCTTTTGGTGTTACAGCTTCCGCTGCTGCATCACCATTTTGAACTTTTAAGCCCCATTTTTGAGCATCTACATACGCTTTATTAGCTGCATCTTTGTTACCTGTTGGATCTGCCACATTAGTGATTGTTTTACCACCAGCATTGATACCATCATTGCCGATTGTCACTGTTGTTGTGTCTGTACCTTTTTTGTTCACTACAGATAGCTTATCGCCATCGATAGTTAATTTCGTACCATCTCCATCTGCTTTTGTTGCATTTGTAATCGACGTAATGCCTGTTAATGCTGAGTTTACATTATATTTGTAAGGGCTACCTGTTGTGCCATTACCTTCAACAGTTGTGTTCGTACCATTTGCAAAGTTTGGTTGTACTGCATTGGCAGAAATAGTGTATGTTTTCTTACCTGTTGCTGCATCTTCGCTGGAAGTAACTGTAACGCCATTACCTTGTACGACTTCTGTGCTTAGTCCTGTGATTACTTTTTTACCATCATCTGTAATGTTGGATAAGGCTTTATTTGCCAATGGATTTGTTGCATTATTGATGGCTGTATTGACTACGCTTGCTGTCGTTAGTTTATTTGCATTGCCAGCATCTGTAACATTAGTAGCCACTACAGGCGTTACTGTAATAGCACCATTATTATTCGCAACAGTTAATGTGTTCGCATCACCAGAAGCGACAGATTTCACTGGATTTAAACCAGAAATTGTAGCTGTTTCATCTGTTACTTTGCCATTAGCATCTACATATTTTAACGTAACAGTTCCATCATTCACAGTATACGCCTCTGGTTTAATATGACGTTCCGCTGTTTTGTCTAATTTACCTTCAACTTTTTCATTCGTTGTATGTAATTGTTTACCTGTTACAGCATCACTAGAACTATCTGTTAATGCAGCATCTGCTAGATTAGTCACCTTAGCGCCGCCTACATTAACACCATCATTATTGATTGTTACCGTTTTACCAGCACCAGTGAAAGTTAATCCAGTATCACCAGTAATAGACGTAATGCCTGTTAACGCTGGATTTACATTATATGTGTAAGGTTTAGCTGGTGTGCCATCACCTTCAACAGTTGTGTTCGTACCATTTGCAAATATTGGTTGTGCTGCAGTAGCAGAAATAGTGTATGTTTTCTTACCTGTTGCTGCATCTTCGCTGGAAGTAACTGTAACGCCATTACCTTGTACGACTTCTGTACCTAATCCAGTAATCACTTTTTTACCATCGTTTGTGATGTTGGATAGGTTTTTATTCGCTAATGGATTTGTTGCATTAGTGATTGCTGTATTGACTACTCCTGCTGTTGCAAGTTTGTTTGCATCATCAGTTTTTGTAATATCAGTAGCCACTACAGGTGTAACTGTAATAGCACCATTATTGTTAGCAACAGCTAATTTGTTCTCATCACCAGAAGCAATAGATTTAACAGGATTTAAGCCATTAATTGTTGCTGTTTCAGTTGTTTCTTTACCATTAGCATCTACATATTTTAATGTAACCGTTCCATTCTCTACATTATATGCCTGTGGTTTAATATGACGTTCCGCTGTTTTGTCTAACTTACCTTCAACTTTTTCATTCGTTTCATGTAACTGTTTACCTGTTACAGCATCAGTAGAACTATTTGTTAATGCAGCATCTGCTAAGTTAGTTACTTTAGCTCCACCTACATTAACACCATTGCCATTGATCGTTACCGCAGTACCCGCACCAGTGAATGTTAGTCCAGCATCACCAGTAATCGACGTAATGCCTGTTAATGCTGGGTTTACGTTATATTTGTAAGGGGTAGTTGTACCATCACCTTCAAGAGTTGTATTTGTACCAGCTGCAAATTTCGGTTTTAGCGCAGAAATAGTGTATGTTTTCTTACCTGTTGTTGCATCTGTATTTGGAGTAACTGTAACGCCATCACCCTGTAGAACTTCTGTGCCTAATCCAGTAATCACTTTTTTACCATCGTCTGTGATGTTGGATAAGTTTTGATTCGCCAATGGATTTGTTGCATTATTGATCGCTGTATTGACTACGCCTGCTGTTGCAAGTTTGTTTGCATCTCCAGTAGCTGTAACATCAGCAGCCACTACAGGTGTAACTGTAATAGCACCATTATTGTTAGCAACAGTTAATTTGCTCTCATCACCAGATGTAACAGATTTAACAGCATTTAAACCAGTAATAGTTGCAGTCCCTGCTGCATCATGACCTTCACCATCGACATATTTTAAAGTAACAGTTCCATTCTCAACAGTATATGCCTGTGGTTTAATATGACGTTCCGCTGTTTTATCTAACTTACCTTCAACTTTTTCATTCGTTGCATGTAATTGTTTACCTGTTACAGCATCAGTAGAGCTACCTGTTAATGCTGCATCTGCTAGGTTAGTGATTTTTTTACCACCTACATTAACACCATCATTGCCGATCGCAACAGCTGTTGTGCCACCATTCAATGTCAATGTATCACCAGTGATAGACGTAATACCTGTTAAATCAGGTTTTATATTGACTGTATATTTATTACCATCTGTTCCATCGCCACTTACAGTTGTATTCGTTCCATTAGCAAGTTTAGACGGAGCCGCTCCGCCGCCACCGCCGGCAGATGCTTTAAGTTCATTTTTTAAAGTTTCACTTAATTTTAATTTATACTTACGAGTGACACCGTTTTCAGTGCCTTTTTCAGGTTTTTCACTGTTACCTTTATCAACAACAATATCGTCACTATCCTCTACAAGAGTATCATTAGCTTTTACAATAAAATTGTTATATGTAACATCATTCCCATCAAAATCCTTTTCCGTAAAAGTATTCTGCTTAACAGTTACATTATCACCTGCTTGCACATTATAATAATGAACCCTTATTATTCCCTCATCCGGATCAAATTTTAATTCATTATATACTGGAACGCTAAACTCGGGTGGTACATTGGATGTTGTTCCATGATTAGATGCAGATTCACTAGCCATCACCCATGGTGCACTAGGGCTAAATGATGTCCCTATTGTTGCTGACGTTACTGCCAACAATGTAAGAGCATATTTTTTACGTTTTTTTGGTATACTATCTTTCATAATTCGCACTCCCTTTTTATGTATTACTCATTGCCATTAAAACGGATCCTATCCAGCAACTTTCATACCTTATACATCCATATCAAATCATCGAAATGAATGTGAACGTGTTGCTACATCAACTATCTGTATTATAGAGTTTAAATATCTAACGATTTTATATTCCCAAACTACTACAACAGCAATATGGCATGAGCCACTTCCTATAGCACATACCCGTTTAGTTTGCATATCTACACTTTTAAATATATATCTATTATAATGTATACCACCTAATTAATGCAATAATATATTATTCATATATCTTAATATTTTATCCTGTACCCCCCCATTTTAAACGAATTGAATATTTTTATTAGATTGAAATTGTGATTATTTATTCCATTCAAATACAATAAGATAAGAGTGCTCTCTCAACAAACCTAACCACTGAATCAGTTCGGGTAGGAATATGTCGTGCTCTTTGCTTTATTACTCACAATCGCCAAACAATCCATAGCGAAACAAGTAGTATTATTCCACAAAGTATGCTATACTAGATTTGTAAATAAGAAGAGCCATCAACGTGTGCAGGCGTTAGGCTCATCTCAAATGTTGGAAAATTTGACTTGCCTAACGTGTATAAGTGGTGCGAACACTTATCATTTACGTTAGGCTTTGTCATTTCTAGTTAAAGAAACGATAAATATCTATAATTAATTTCAAAAATTTTACCAATAAAGATAATCTTTTCAAAAACTTCATAGAAATCACCTCCTCCCATAGTAGGAAGAGATGAGCCTAACAACACGTTAATGACTTTTCTACATTTTCATTATATCATAAATTTCGACAAATCGTTTATATTTTTAACATAAGGAACGCAGTGAGGTGTAGTAGCCTTTGTGGCGCCCCTTACTGACCAAATAACACAAACACAAGAAGAGCACGACATGTTCCGGAGCAAACCTAACCACTGTATCAGTTTGCGTAGGAATATGTCGTGCTCTTCCCTTTATCTAATCACAACCGCCACAAAGGTGCCTAGCCTAATTAGTGACGTTTAAATCCCATTTTTTCCATAATGATGAACAGCATAGGAATGATTGCCACTCCAAAGAATGTAGCTGTAATCATACCGAATACTACTGTTACACCCAAGGATGCACGGGCACCAGCACCAGCGCCACTTGCCAACATCAATGGCAAACATCCAATGATAAATGCTAAGGACGTCATCAAGATCGGACGTAACCGAATCTTCGCTGCTTCAATAGCGGCATCTACATAGTTCATACCTCTTTCATCAACACGAATCTTAGCATATTCAATAATCAAGATCGCATTCTTCGCTGCCAAACCCACTAATGTAAGCAAGCCGATTTGGAAATAAATATCCAAGGCAAAGAAATGTGTAGATTTCATCATGGCACCAATCATATTGAACAACCATGGACCAAGAACAGCACCGAAGATACCTGTTGGAACAGATAATAAGACTGCAAATGGTACTTTCCAAGATTCATACAAGGCAGCCAATACGAGGAATACAAAGACAATACCGAATCCAAAGATAATCACTACTTGGGATCCTGCTTTGATTTCCTCACGAGTTTGTCCACCCCAATCATAGGTGTACCCTTGTGGCAATGTATCTTTCGCCACTTCTTCTAATGCTTTGATAGCATCACCAGAGCTAACACCTTGTGCAGCATTACCACCGATGCTCACAGCTGGGAAGTTATTATACCGTGTCACCACAAAAGCAGATGTTGTTTTTTGAGGTGTAATATAGGTATCTACTGGTACCATTTGGCCGGCTGCATTACGCACTGTTAACAGATGATTCATGCTAGGATCTGTACGGAACTGATTGTCCGCTTGCAACATAACTTTATAGTTCTTACCAAACTTAGTAAAGTCATTTAACTGCATACCACCATAATACCCTTGTAAGGCTGTATAAATATCAGTTACTGCTACGCCATCACGAGCCGCTCTATCACGGTTCACATCAAAATTATAAGACGGTGTGGTCGTATTGAAAGTCGTGTAAATACTGCTGAACTCAGGACGTTTTCTAGCCTCTGCTAGGAACTGTTCTATCACCGCATTCATTTGCTCTGTAGTGTGGCCTGCTTTATTGATAAGGTACATGGAGAAACCACCTGTATTACCAAGGCCAGGAATAGATGGTGGGTTCAACGGAATGATCGTAGCTCGTGGATCTTTAGAACCATGCATGAAAGTATTGCGAATCTTCAAGCCAAGTTGTTGATCTGGTTGCGTTCTTTCACCCCAATCAGTTAAGGATGTAAAGATAACGCCACCACTAGTTTGTGCTGCACCAGCTAAGATATCGAAACCTGGTACAGTAATAGTACCATTCATATCCTTATCTTCATTCAAGAAATGTCCTAAATCAGTTAATACTTCTTTCGTACGGCTAGTCGTAGCACCTGGAGGTAATGAAACAGCAACCATGAAGTAGCCACTGTCCTCAGCTGGTACGAATCCACTCGGAACCATGCGCATCATTCCAAAAGTAGCCACCAAGAACACCGCTAATGCTAACCAAGTAGCCCACAAGCGATTCGCCCACCGCGCTAATAAGATACCATATTGATCGATTCTGCGATCTAAGAAACCATTAAACCACTCTAAGAATCGTCCTACTATATTAGTGCTTGGTTTCTGCACATGTGGTTTTAACATAATCCCGCACAAGGCTGGAGTCAAGGTCAATGCTACAAAGGCGGAGATAATGACTGAGATAGCTACTGTTAAAGCAAACTGCTTATACAATACACCAGTTAAACCACCCATAAAAGCAACAGGTACGAATACAGAAATCAATACGAAGGCAATACCAATAACAGGTCCTTGTACTTTTTCCATAGCTGCTACTGTAGCCGCTTTGGGTTTCAATCCATTGTAACGCATTTCATATTCTACGGCTTCAATTACGACGATCGCATCATCTACAACGAGGCCGATAGCTAACACCATGGCTAGTAATGTCAGTGTATTAATAGTAAAGTCCATTACCTGGAAGGCTGCAAATGTACCAATCAAGGATACAGGTACTGCAATCATAGGTATTACTGTAGACTGCCATGTTTGCAGGAATAAATACACGATAATCGCTACGAGAATCAAGGCTTCTATAAATGTTTTCACCACTTCTTTCATGGAAGCCTTAACAAATTTCGTATTATCTACGATAATTTTCGCCTGCATATCTGGTGGGAATGACTCTTCTTGCTGTTTAATTACCTCTTTTACAGCATTGATTGTTTCTAATGCATTCGCATCATTCGTTAAAGAAACAGCAAATACAGCTACTGGTTTATCATTGCCCGTTTCTTTTGAGAAGCTGGTAGGCTCTACAGAATAACTTTGTGCCCCTAATTCAACACGAGCTATATCTTTCAGATGTAATAAATTATTCTTTTTATCTTTTTTAATAACAATATTTTCAAATTCGGAAATTTCAGCCAAACGACCTTGTACTTTTACAGATGTGTTGAAAGCTTGATCTTTGTCGATTGGATCAGATCCTAAAGCACCTGCTGCCGCTTGCTTATTTTGAGTGCGGATGGCATTGCTAACATCCCCTACGGTAACACCATATTTTGACATCTTTGTTGGATCTAACCAAATTCGCATGGCATAGTCAGCACCGAACTCTTGTACATTACCAACGCCATTGACAGATTGGATCGCATCCATCATATAGTTTGTAGCATAGTTTTTTAGGAATGTTCTATCATAGCTTCCATTTGGCGATACCAAAGAAAATACCATGGCCATATCACCAGATGATTTCGTAGTGGTAACCCCTACGGTCTGCACTTCTGCTGGTAAGGATGCTAAGGCGCGAGCTACACGGTTTTGCACATTGACTGTGTCCATATCGGCATCAGTGCCTTGCTCAAACTGTACAGTTAAGTTATAAGAACCATCCCCTGTACTCGTGGATTTCATATAATCCATATTTTGTACGCCTACAATTTGTTTTTCGATGACTGCTGCTACCGATTCACTTACTACCTCAGCATTGGCCCCCATATAGGCAGTACGTACCTGTACTTGAGGAGGAGAAATTTGCGGGTATCTATCGATAGGCAGTTTCGATAAGGAAATCAACCCTAGCAATGTAATAATAATTGAGATTACAATGGCAAAGATAGGGCGATTAATAAAGAATTTTGACACAATATCACCCTAATTACCTTTCTCAATATCTTCTTTGGTCAATACAGTAGCTTTTACTTCTGCTCCATTTTTCGCTTTAGTCAAGCCATCTACGACGATTTCATCGCCCACTTTTAAACCATTTCCATCTTTGGAAGGGCGAATGATTGTATATTTACCACTTGTACCACTTGTTTTTACAGGTACTTGTTCAACTTTACCATCGCGGATAACCATAACAAATGTTTTATCTAGTACTTGTAATAACGCACGAGATGGAATTAACATAGCACCTTCAATTTTTTCACCGCTCGTAATAACAGAAGCGTACATATTAGGCAATAACATATGATTTGGATTTGGGAACGCAGCTTTCAAAATAAGTTGGCCCGTACCACTGTCCAAGTTTTTCGCTGCTTCTACAATGTGACCTTTAATAGTACTTACAATTTTATGATTATCATCATAGGTACCATAGATTTCGCCATTAGATAGTTTTAACTCTACTTCTCCATCAACAGCACGATGAGATTTTTTATATTCTAAATATTCTGCTTCACTCATACTAAACTGAACATATACAGGATCTGTAGAGTTCAATGTCACTAGCGCTGTTTGCCCCGCTGTAACGAATGTGCCTAGATCTACATCGTCCATTTCCAATGTACCATCAAATGGCGCATATACTACTGTATCTTGTAAATTATTTTCAGCCAATCGAATCTGTGCTTCCATAGCTTCTACAGCTGCACGGTTTTGAGCCGCTACACTGGCTTGTGTATCTAGTGTTTGGCGTGCTATAGCATCTTCATTCGCTAAGGTTTGATATCGTTGTAAATCCACTTGGGAATTTTGATATGCTGCATTAGAGCGAGCTGCATTAGCTTGTGCACTAGCTAAATTTGCTTCATATTGACGGCCATCTAACCGATATAAGGCTTGTCCAGCATGCACGGTTTCGCCACCTTTAACATACTTTTCTACTACACGACCTGATACATTGGCACGAACCACAATAGAGTTCTGAGCTAATACTGTACCATTAAAAGATTCTTGTACATTCGTATCTGATGCTGTGATTTTATAGGAATTTACTTCCGTTGGCCCTTGTCCAGGTGCTTGTCCACCACAACCAGATACAAGCACAAGCGCTGCCAAGCTGGCTGCAATTAAACCATTATACGCTTGTTTTTTCATTCGTTTCACCCTTGCTTGTAATACCTTGTAATATAACTGAAATAACCTTTGGCATATATGTATATAAATCATCACAATGACTGGTGCTTTCCAACACAATGCGTCGTACAGCGCCTTGCAGCATCATAATGATAATATCAATATCTACGTATTGAGCAATATAACCTTGCTCTTGTTGGCGTACTAAATAGTCTTTGAGCAAGCCCCAATCTTTCTTGAACAAAGTTTTCAGAGTTTCTTGTAGTTGCGGTATCGCTAAGAAGATTTCTATGAAAGATTCCCCATTGAAAGCCGCATACAAATTTGACCGTACTTTAAAATACTGATCTAATACTTCTTCTAAAGTAAGACTTTTGTTTTTTACAATATTCTCATGTTGTCTGTAAAACTCTTCTTCCCCATGGACTAAAATGGTTTCCACAATTTCATGTTTAGAATGAAATTGTTCATACAACGTGCGCTTACTAATGGTAAGAGATTTTGCTAAATCATCCATACGAAATGATATGCCTCGTTCCTCAATCATTATCGCCGCCGCTGCTAAAATTTTATCTTTAACGGTAACCAATATAGCCCTCCTTTCACACTCTCTTGTATAAACACTAAAAACTCAATCTACATTGTTCAGTACCACTTTTAAGTTTACTCAAAATAGGAACAAATGTCAAACTAAGAAAGTAGCCAATCTACTATACTTACTACATGTATACCATCATACTCATCATCTAAAGCCAAATCCATAGAAAGCACTATTTTTTTATAGTTATTAGGAATTTTTTGTAATGGTTTTAGCTCCCTTTGCCTTACTATTTCATCCTTCATCGTTTCCGTCACTTGAATATAAAGTTTTTCCGTTGCTGTTGTTGCAATAAAATCCACTTCTAATGTATCTACTTTACCAATAGCTACATCGTATCCTCTTCGCAATAGCTCAAGATATACTACATTTTCTAAAGCATGCCCTCGATCCCTATCACGTATTCCTAGTAAATAATTACGCAATCCCATATCGACAATGTAGTACTTACCCAAGGTACGCAAATATTCTTTTCCTTTTATATCAAATCGTTTGACATCATAGAATAAATAAGTTTCTTTTAAAGCACCTATATAGGCAGCGATCGTTTGATTGGCTGGCTTTCCTTGTTTTTCACGATTCACTATCATCTGTTCAGATACAAGAGTATTGCTAATAGAGTTAAATGATGTAGTATTTCCAATATTATCGGCTAAAAATAAAATTATTTTTCTAAGTAATTCTGCATCGGTGACTTGTCGTCCTTTACGATTTCTTTCACGCTCTAAAATATCACGCACCACTACAGTAGAATACACGCCATCTAATAATATGAAAGCTTTATCCTGTTCTAATCCTACATCTGCTATCCCTGGCATACCACCATACCGCATATAGGCATCGAATAAATCACTTAGTTCTACAATATCCTGTTGCTCATTCACAGCGCGTTTCTTAACATGTCCCATGGGCGTTTTATATTCTGTAACTTGATATCCGTGAAAGTCTATAAATTCACTAAACGATAATGGATACATTTTAATTTCAACATATCTTCCAGATAAATAGGTGGAATATTCCGATGATAACAAATACGAATTGGAGCCAGTAATATAGATATCACAATTAAAATCTACTCGGAATGAATTAATAGCTAATTCCCACTGATCAATCTTTTGAAGTTCATCAAAAAATAAATAGTATGTATTCTCTGTGGTAACTTTATTTTTCACATAATTGTATAAATCCTTATAGGTCATTTCTTGAAATGTTAAAGATTCAAAATTAATGGCTATAATTTGCTCCTCGGGGATTCCTTGCCGTATTAAATATTCCTGCATCAAAAGCATCAAGCTAGATTTTCCACAACGTCTGATTCCAGTGATGACTTTAACAGGTTCTGTATCTTTAAAAGCAATCAGCTGTTCTAAATATTTGTGTCGTACTTTTAATTGTTTCTTACGATTCATTTGTATCACTCCTTTTACATTTATTATACCCCAAACTTCTATTTTTAGAAAGTTTAGGGCATGAATACCCCAAACTTTTATTTTTTAAGAATTTAGGGTATGCATGCCCTAAATTTGTAAATAAAAAATGCCACGCCTTAGCGCAGCATTTCTTTGAAAGCAGATTAGTTATCCCATACTTTAGGAATATAATACTCAGTAAATAGTTTTATCGCATAGTTATCTGTCAATCCCGCCACATAGTCCACAATATCTTGATCGGTAATGGGATTGTCATGATGAATTTCATGGCGAATCGCCTCGGGGTGTTCTTTATAGTACATAAATAAGTGTTTTACCACATAGTCCCCTTTATTCCGATCCGGAATTAAAGATGGCGCTCGATACACTCTTTCAAACATAAAGCGACGGAATATATTCATGGTTTCTGTAGCACGGTCCGACATAGAAATCACCGGTTGATCCATAGAGGATGTCACCATGTCTGTGACCATGGCAGTAATCATTTTAGAATGGGTATCTCCAAAGACTTGTACCACTTCTTTCGGTAAATCATCCACCCTGAGCATATGTGCCCGTAAGGCATCATCAAAGTCATGACATAAATAGGCGATTCGGTCTGCAGTGCGTATAATCTGACCTTCTAAGCTAAGAGGCATATGAGACCCTGTATGACCTAAAATACCATCACGAACTGCAGTTGTTAGGTTAAGACCTTGTCCATTCTTTTCAATACTTTCCACCATGCGTAAGCTTTGCTCATTATGATTGAAGTGTCCTACCATATCACGAAGAGCATATTCTCCGACATGCCCAAAAGGCGTATGCCCCACATCATGACCCATAGCGATGGCCTCTGTCAAATCTTCATTCAACCGCAACGCACGAGCGATGGTACGTCCAATTTGACCTACTTCTAAGGTATGTGTCATACGAGTTCGATAATGGTCCCCCGGAGCAATATAGACTTGCGTTTTATGTTTTAGTCTACGAAAACACTTACTGTGCAAAATGCGATCTCGATCTCGCTGAAAATCCGTCCTATACGCATCGGGTTCTTCCTCACGATCCCGTACAGATTCTCTACTTTTAGCCGCATAAGGACTTAAGATAGCATACTCTCGTTCTTCTAGCATTTCACGAATACTCATATGACACCTCCTCACTTAGCGTGTTTCCATAACTCGATTTTTTTGAATGATTTGCATCACCATGCCCGCTGTTTCTTCAATAGACTTGTTCGTCACATCAAGAACTGGACAATGCAATCGTCTCATCACCGTTTTTGCATAATTTAATTCTTCTTCAATACGACTTACATTGGCATAGTTAGCATCTGCATGTAATCCCATTGTACGAAGACGTTCTTCACGAATATTGTTTAATTTGAAAGGATCAATAATCAATCCCACAATTTTACGGCCTGGAATTTGAAATAATTCTTCTGGCAAAGGCACTTCTGGCACCAATGGCAAGTTGGCAGCTTTAATTTTTTTATAGGCTAAGAACATAGACAATGGTGTTTTACTGGTACGAGAAATACCGATAATGACAATGTCCGCTTTTTCAAAGCCTTTTGGATTTTTACCATCGTCGTATTTCACGGCAAATTCAATGGCCTCTACCTTTTTAAAATATTCTTGGTCTAGTTTATGAATCATACCAGGTGCCAATCTAGGCTCTGTATCTGTCATAGTTCCTACTGCATCCATAACAGGACCCATAATATCTACGGCTTGCACACCCTGTGCTTTACAAGCTGTATCTAAATAAGACCGCAATGCTGGTGATACAATGGTATGACAGATCACATGTCCGCCGGTAGCGGCTTCTTTTACCACTTCATTGATTTGTAATTCATCATTAATATAGGGCACACGAACAATATCAATCGTTTCCTTATCATATTGACTAGCCGTTGCACGTGCCACCGATTCAGCTGTTTCCCCAAGGGAATCAGAGATCGCATAAATAATTTTAGCCATAGTATCTCCTATCGTTTTCCACAATCCCAAAATAAACGGGTCACTGTCGTTTTTGAAATACGACCCACCACGCGATATTCTTTACTTGTCTCTAATAATACCTTATCTACCACCGGTACGCAATCTATTTCAAAATCAATCATCCGTTCTACTGCTTCCACAACAGGCATATCGGGATATGCCACTACGACTTTACTGGTAGGTGTCATGATCATGGAAATAGGCATAGTATTTAAATCAGACCCGCCAAGAGAGGCACGCAATAAATCTTTACGAGAAACCACTCCTTTTAATATACCATCATCACAGATTAAGATAGTTCCTACATCTTCTGTGAACATGGTAACAATTGTGTCATACACAGATGCTGTAGAACTGACTGCTACCACACTGGACATGACTTGTGCTACTGTGAAACTATTAATCTCAGCCGCTAAGGGATTATTTGCCACTTTACCAACATAGTAATACCCTACCTTTGGCCGTGCATCTAAAATACCCATCATCGTCAGTACTGTTAAATCTGATCGCAACGCAGACCTCGTTAAGTCCAATTTTGTAGCGATAGCTTTACCAGTGATAGGCCCTTCTTGTTGTACAATTTGTACAATCGATTCTTGTCGTTTTGAAAGATTCATATTGTTACCTTTCTATGAAAAAGGAGGCTCCTTCCAGAGCCCCCTTATGTATTACCAATCTAAAGCTTCTGTATTTTGACGACCTTTGCCAGTCAAAGCATCTAGCATAATGCGTTGTTCCAGTTGTGCCACCATTTTTTTCGTAGATACCACAGCATCTGGATTGACAGAAATAGAATCGATGCCATGACGAACTAAGAACTCACAGAACTCTGGATATACACTTGGCGCTTGTCCACAGATAGATACAGTTTTACCATCTTTGTGTGCTGTTTCAATTAAATGTTTAATAGCACGTTTTACAGCCAAGTTTCTTTCATCATAAATATGTTGTACTGTTTCATTATCGCGATCACAACCCAATACAAGCATAGTCAAATCGTTGGAACCGATAGAGTAACCATCCACATATTGATTGAATTGATCTGCCAAAATAATGTTCGCAGGGATTTCAGCCATCAACCATACTTTGAAATCTGCATTGCGTTGTAAACCATGTTCCGCCATGATGCGAGTCACTTCGGCTGCTTCCTTCACAGTACGACAGAATGGAATCATGACTTGCAAGTTTTTAAAGCCAAACTCATTGCGCACTTTTTTGATGGCTTCTAATTCTAATAAGAAAGCTGGTGCATAGCGTTCATCATAGTAACGAGAGGCGCCACGGAATCCAAGTAATGCGCTAGATTCTTCTGGCTCGTACTTGTCACCACCATTTAAATCACGGTATTCACTGGATTTGAAGTCGCTCAAACGCAATACAACTTGACGAGGTGCTAAGGCTGCACATACTTTACGCATGCCTTCTGCTAAGGTATTGATAGCAAAATCACGACGACCTGTTTCGATTAAATGCATTGGGTGTTCATGGATAAACGTGGTCCAAATAAACTCTTCACGCATTAAACCGATACCATCACAAGGTAATACGCCATATTTTTCAGCCAAATCTGGATCGCCTAAGTTCATATAAATTTTAGTGCCTGTAATTGGTGTTGGCTCTACATAACGAGCTTCTGCTGCAGGTTCTGCTTTTTTTGTAGCTTCTTCTAAAATTCCATCATAGACAATGCCATTGGTAGCATCTACAGTAATCATTTGACCATCTGTAATCGTTTTTGTAGCCTCTTCACTACGAGATTTTGTACCTACGATACAAGGAATCCCCAACTCACGGCTAACGATAGATGCATGACACGTCATACCACCAGCATCAGTGACGATAGCTTTTGCTTTTTTCATCGCTGGTACCCAGTCAGGAGCAGTCATAGTAGTAACAAGGATTTCACCTTCTTTGAAATCATCGATATCTTCTGGATTTTCAATGACATGAGCACGACCTGCTGCTTTACCAGGACTCGCAGGAAGACCTTTTACAACAATCTTACGTTCTGTAGTAGTCGCTTCCACTACAGCTTCTTCTTTTTCTTTCTTTTGAGAGAATACAGTTTCTGGACGGGCTTGTAAAATCCATACTTTTCCATCGCGCTCATCAATGCCCCATTCCATATCCATATAGCAACCATAATGTTTTTCAATTGCTTTCGCATACGTTGCAAGTTCGATAACTTGTGCATCCGTAATCACTTGAGCACGAGCTTGATCTTCTGAAATTTGAATTTCTTCACAATCTCCATCAGGTTTACGAACTAATGCCACATTTTTATCATTAATCATGCGATCTGTGATTTGTAATGTCGCTTTGTCTACAGTGAAATTATCTGGTGTTACAGTCCCTTGTACGACATATTCACCAAGGCCCCAAGAACCTTCGATAATGATAGATTTATCATCTCCATTCATGATATTCACAGAGAACATAACCCCTGCCGCTTTGGAGTATACCATCATTTGGATAGCAGCAGACAAGGCTACTGTCATATGATCGAAACCTTGTTTTACACGATAGTACGTAGCACGGTCTGTGAAAGTAGATGCATAGCATTCTTTTACTTTCGCAATGATCATATCTGCGCCACGAACATTTAAGTAAGTATCTTGTTGACCTGCAAAACTAGCATCTGGCAAATCTTCCGCTGTAGCACTAGAACGAACCGCCACAAATGGGTTCACTTCTCCTACTTTACGGGCTAATTCTTCATAACCTTCACGAATCGCCTTAGCTAATGGAGCTGGCATTTCTTCATCCATAATCATTTGACGCACTTCTGCAGTGACCTTACGTAACAACGCAGAGTTCTCTACATCATGTAATTCTTCTAATTTAGCTTTAATACGTTCCACCAAACCAGTTTCTTCCATGAAATAACGATACCCATGGGCTGTCGTAGCATAGCCATAAGGAACAGGAACATTCGTAGAAGAAGTCATTTCTCCCAAAGAAGAAGACTTACCACCAACAATATCCACATCCTCACGATGCAATTCATCAAACCAAAGAACATATGCAGTATCACGACTCATGATTATCCCTCCATCACAAATAGTATTCATAATTTAAGTATATAGTACAACACATATAATAAATAGTCAAGCATAATTCTATATGTATACCTAATTGATTCACCAGAATAACGCTGTTTTTGAAATATAGAAGAATATATGTTGCTATACTTGGCCTAATCTTTTTAAAATATCGCTAAGTATTATACATGTTATCATAAGAATGTACAGAAATGACGATATAAGGATGTAGCACTAATAAAAAAGCACCCGATACGGGTGCTATCAATAGATTGACTAGGTGGGAGTCGAACCACACGCTTCGGACGTTTTACCTGCTATATGATGCCCTAGGTCTTAACTTTAAAGACTGTTTTTCAAGCCATCACCAATATTTCTATTAGCGGCCTAAGGAAATCCTTCTAGTTCAGTTTTTCTTGTAAAGGCCCGCGTTCTGAAGCCATTAAACTACTAGTCAATCTATTTGCGTCTATTATCTCATACTTGTAATACATCTACAACTATTTGTTTTCTATTTTCCCTAATTCTTTTGTTCCATTTTTATCATGTACTCCCCAGAGGAACGACGTTAGACGTAGTAGCCTTGCGGCGGCTTTCACTACCTAAATCACACAAACATAAGAAGACCGTTACATACCCCTGAACAAACATAACCACTGTATAGTTCGAGAAGGAATATATGGTGCTCTAACAATCCCAGAGGAACGCCGTTAGACGTAGTAGCCTTGTGGCGTCCCTTAACTGACTACATTATACAAATGCAAGAAGAGCACGGTGTGCCCCCGAACAAATACAGCCACCTCTACCAATCCTCAGAGGAACGCAGTTAAACGTAGTAGCCTTGTGGCACCCCTTTCTACCTAACTCGTACAAACACAAGAAGACCGTTACATACCCCTGAACAAACATAACCACTGTATAGTTTGAGAAGGGGTATGTAACGGTCTTCCCTTTATCATATTTAGTTAAAACCGCCACAGGCTACATAGTGTCATAAGTGACGATACATTATGAAATACCGTTTGTGAGGGTGTATACCGTGCTCTTCCCTTTATCATATTCAGTTAATACCGCCACAGGCTACATAGACTAACAAGAGACGATTTTGATGAATTTCCGTTTCCCCACTTGCAATACCATGCCATCTTTCAATACAATATGTTCTTCATTGCATTTTTCACCATCAATTTTGAAGGCTCCAGCTTTAATAGATCGTCTTGCTTCTCCATTACTTGCTGTTAAGCCTGCATCAGATAGTAATTGTGGTACGAAAACAGGTTCTTCTGTAATAGCCACTTTATATTCAGGAATATCTGTTGGCATTGCATGTTTTTGGAATACACGAATAAACTCATCTTGCCCAAAGTTAGCAGCCTCTTCACCATGGTACAAACGAACAATGGTATGAGCCAATTTCATTTTCACATCTCTAGGATGTGCTGCCCCAGATTCTAAATCTTTGCTCAGTTGTTCTTGTTCCTCAATAGACATATCGGTAACAAGCATAAAGTAACGCATCATCAATTCATCTGGAATAGACATGGCTTTACCATACATTTCAGAAGGAGCCTCGCTAATACCAATGTAGTTGCCAAGGGATTTACTCATTTTTTGAACCCCATCAAGGCCTTCTAAAATCGGCATCGTGATGATTGTTTGCTCTGGCATGCCTTCTTCGCCTTGTAGATGACGACCCATCAACAAGTTGAAAGTTTGGTCAGTACCACCAAATTCCACATCAGCTTTCAAAGCAATAGAATCATACCCTTGCATCAATGGATACATGAACTCATGAATGCTAATTGGTCGACCTTCTGTATACCGTTTATGAAAATCATCCCGTTCCAACATACGAGCTACTGTATATTTAGAAGCTAGCTTCAATACATCAGCAAAATCTAATTTGCTTAACCATTCACTATTAAAGCGCACTTCTGTTTTAGCAGGGTCTAAGACTTTGAAAATTTGCTCTTGGTATGTTTTTGCATTCGTAATGACTTGTTCTTCCGTCAACGGTGGACGTGTTACACTTTTACCCGTAGGGTCACCGATACGAGCCGTAAAATCACCAATAAGGATGATGACTTTATGACCAAAATCTTGGAACAGTTTTAGCTTGCGCAACACAACAGTATGACCTAAATGGATATCTGGTGCTGTTGGATCCAAGCCCAATTTAACAATCAATGGCGTATTGGTTGCTACAGCCTTCTCTAATTTCTTTTTAAATTCATCTTCCGGTAAAAGATCAGCTACCCCACGGGAAATGAGGCGAAACTGTTCTGCTGCACTAATCATAATTATCTCCTATATTACTGTGAACTTTTAGAGGATTTTGGAGCAATAACTGGGTCTTTCCCTTTATTACTTTTTGATTTAGAAGGACTCTCATCATTTGATGTTGTACCATCATCGTTATCTAAATCTCCGTCTCCATCTTTCTTATCTTTATCTTTTTTATCTTTGTCATCTTTTTTCTTATCTGTAGCTGGGTTTGTATTACCCGCATATGCCTCTGGGCCTACCCCATCTGGCACGGTAAAGTTTGATGCAGGTGTATCAGCCAAGGCTGCTTGCATATATTGTCTCCAGATAATCGCTGGCGTTTGACTCCCTGTGGTACCATGTAATGTTTCAGAACCACTATCGTCACCCATCCAAACAACTGTGACTAAATCAGGCGTATATCCAGCAAACCAAGCATCTTTTTCTTCGTCTGTAGTTCCCGTTTTACCCGCTGCAGGACGGCCAAAATAAGCATTACCACCTGTACCATATTTAATAACAGATTCTAGCATATTCGTCATTATGTAGGCGTATTTAGGTTCTACTACACGAGTTTCTTCAATGGATGATTCTTCTACAATATTGTTATTGCGGTCTACAATTTTTGTAATTGCCACTGGTTTAACTTTCACACCATTATTAGCAAGAACACCGTACGCTACAGCCATGTCTATCGGTGTCACACCTTTTGTTAAACCACCTAAGGCTACGGCTAAGTTGTCATCGCCTTTTTTATCCAATGTGGTAATGCCCATTTTTTCTGCTAAGTCTAGCACGTTGGACATACCCACTTTATCAGCTGCCAATACGGCTACTACGTTATTAGAATGTGCTACCGCATTACGCATCGTCATGGCACCATAGTGTTTACGCGAATAGTTTTGCGGTTTCCAACCATGGAACTCCGATGGTTTATCCACATACACAGTACCTGGGTTATCGCCATGCTTTAAAGCTGCCAAGTATACAAATGGTTTAAAGGACGAACCTGGTTGACGTACCGCCATGGTAGCACGGTTGAAAGAATCTGTACCGCGACCACCCACCATAGCTACGATATGACCATTGTGAGGATTAATCGAAATCAATGCCCCTTGTGGCTGACGTAAACCATTTGCATCAGTATAATAATCCGGCAAGTTTTCCATCGCTTTTTCTGCTGCACGTTGCGCCTTCATATCGATGGTCGTGTAGATTTTCATGCCCTCTTTGTAAATAGCATTATCACCATATCGTTCCGACACTTCATTGATTACATAGTTAATAAAGTATCCCATACTACCATATCCATTAGAGGATTGCGGTTTATCTAGCAAATGTATATCAGCATTCTTTGCCTCTTCTGCTTCGCCCTGTGACAAATATTCATATTTTACCATCTGTCCTAATACAACAGCTTGACGTGCTTTTGCAGCCTTAAGATTATTAAATGGAGAATAATAATTAGGACTTTGTGGCAAGCCTGCTAGAATTGCCATTTGCGCTAGCGATAAATCTTGTACATCTTTACCAAAATAAACATGAGATGCAGTTTGCACTCCATACGCACCTTGACCAAAGTAAATTTGGTTCATATACATTTCTAGAATTTCATCTTTGGTATAGCGTTGTTCAATACGTAAAGCCAATAAAGCTTCCATAATCTTTCGTTTGAAAGTACGATCTTGGGTTAGGAATGCATTTCTAGCTAATTGTTGGGTAATCGTAGAACCACCTTCTGTCACACCATCGTGAACAATATTAACCCATATAGCACGCAAGATACCAATAGGGTCGATACCGTGATGACTATAAAAACGATTATCTTCTGTAGCAATAAACGCATTTTGAAGTTTCTTAGGAATCGTAGCCAACTTGACTGGTACACGATTTTCCTCTGAATGAACAGTAGTGATCAAATCTCCATTGGCATCATAAATTTGAGATGATGCCGCAGGTTTTACATTCGCTACATCAGGCAAAGAAGACATGGTGGCACCTAAAAATCCACACCCTGCTCCTGCAACAATTAATATAAATAAGATGAAGAATAACCAAAAGGAACGTTTCCATGATGATTTTTTCTTCACTGGTTTCTTTTTGACAACTCGTCTCCTCGGAGGAATTGCTCTTGATGAACTAGGATTCATATGTCACCTCTCTAAAGCTCTTTATTTCCTATAGAACACCCTTAATTATACTCTATTTGCTGATGTTTGTACAAATCGAATTCCTCTAAACCCTACTATAGGATAACCGTTGTAGCACCTGCACCACCCTCGTCTAAACTAGCTAGGTCATAACTTTTAATTCCTGGTAAGGTTCGTAAATAATCATGAACCCCCGCACGTAATGCTCCCGTTCCTTTGCCATGAACGATACGAACTGAATTTAATCCGGCTAGTATGGCTTGGTCAATAAAACGTCCTACTTCTACAATGGCTTCATCCACAGTCTTTCCAATGATATTAAGTTCTGTCGATGCTTGTTGTTGACGAATCACAGCCATACCAGAACGTTTGCGTTGACGATTGGACATAGGTACAGGATTTTCTTTACGTAATAAAGCACTAGCTTCCTCACGAGTGGCTGCTAATAGATCTTTTTCTTTCACTGTCACCGTAAGTCCATTCATATCTACTTGAATCCGTTTCCCTTGAATAACGAGTATAGTACCTAACGATTGTAGATTATCTAGGAACACTACATCTCCTACTTTTACCTTACTCACATCTAAATGTTCTCGTTTTTCTATAACACCACTAGGGACAGCTACATTGGATACGCCTTTTCTAGCTTTAGAAATAGCATCCTGACGCTTTTGCTTATCCGTCTCATTGAAAGAACCTTTTAACTCTTTGATGATTTGTTCACTTTCAATACGTACAGAACGTTTCATATTTTGTGCTTCTTCACGAGCTTTTTCTAAGATGACCTTTTTCTTATCCTGTAATGTTTTTTTATCTCGTATCACTTGGGTACGCATACGACGCACTTCTTCTTGTTCCTTTTTCAAAGCTCGCTCTCGCTCTTGGGTCTTTCTAAGCTCTTGGTTTAACTCGCGGAGCATATCTTCCATAGCGCTACGTCCGTTCAATTCCCATTGTTTGCGAGCTAAATCCACCACCTCTTGCGGTAACCCTAAGCGAGCCGCAATACTAAGTGCATGTGAACTACCTGCTACGCCAATATGTAAACGGTATGTGGGACGTAAAGTTCTTTCATCAAATTCCACATGCCCATTTTCAACACCTTCCGTTTGATAAGCATAGGTTTTCAGTTCATTATAGTGGGTGCTCACCATCATGAGTGCTCCCTTTTTGCGGAAGTATTCAATAATAGCAATCCCTAAGGCACTTCCTTCTTCTGGATCCGTACCAGAACCTAATTCATCTAATAATACTAAATCATTTGGTCCTACCTTTTTCAGTATCCGAATTACCTGCGACATATGGGCAGAGAATGTACTCAAGCTAGCTTCAATGCTTTGTTCATCTCCAATGTCTGCATAGATATGGTGAAAGATTGGTAACGTAGACCCACTGTCCGCTGGAATACATAATCCACTCTGGTTCATCAATGCCAATAGCCCCAAAGTCTTTAACGATACCGTTTTACCTCCAGTGTTAGAACCGGTAATCAGCAAAATACGATATTTCGTCCCCAACGTAATGGTAGTAGGCACGACTATATTAGGAGCGAGCATAGGGTGACGAGCTTGTAGTAGGTTTACCTCTCGACCTTGACTAATCGTGGCACGGACAGCTTTCATCCGTATGGCTAATTCTGCTTTTCCATAGACAAATTCTACATGGGATACACCTTTACAAGCATCCAATAATGTATCTGCATGAGCTCGTACGAGTTCTGTTAATTCTTTATAGATACGAAGTACTTCTTGTTCTTCTGCCAAGGTAGCTTCCTGCAATTCATTATTTAAGTCTACCAATCGCATAGGTTCAATATATAATGTGGCACCTGTAGCTGATCTATCATGGATAAGACCAGGAAATGCTCCTCGATATTCTTGTTTAACAGGAATCACGTAACGATTATTACGCATAGTAACGATAGCTTCTTGGAAGTATTTTTGATTGTCCTTGTCCTGCAATATTCTTTGTAGGTCATTTTTGATAGCATTTTTGGTGCGGCTCATGGTCATACGCAACTGTTGTAGTTTCGGTGTAGCACTATCTAATAATATACCGTAGGCATCAAAAGTTCGTTCAAAGCGCTTGGTCAGCTTATCGTGACTAGGCAAATCCTGTACCCATAAAGATAGTAATGGATAGAGCAAATATTTTTCTTTAAAAAACCGATGCATCCGATTATATGCCAAGATAGTGGTATGCAAGTCCCAAAGCTCTTCACGAGTCAAAATAATTTCTTTACGACTTTTCGTACAAGTTGTACGAATATCTTTCGTGCCACTGATGGGTTGCTCCACTTCTTGCTCTAAGGAGCGCATAGCTTCCACAGTTTCATCTAGGGCATCTTCAATTTTTTGACGGTTGTGCATAGGTTGCAAATTCAGTGCATATTCTTTAGCTATGGCAGAGGAACACACATCTGCCAGCTTTTGCCGTATATGTTGAAAGTCTAAGACTTGTTCACTATTCATTATGATTCCCCTAAAATTCCTTTAAAAAAGTGCCCCCGTGTGATATGAGTAGCTCCCTCTTTGCTTGGTGCTTTCATAGACCCTTCTAATAACTGATGATACATACTCACCTCGTCAGCAATCCATTTAGGACTTCGTTGTCTTCCATCAATGATTAGACGTTGTAATCCAGAACGACGCAAATCATCGATATAGCTTTTCATATCTAACTCTCGACTATTCATAATATGAGTACGACAGAATGGATCCGTATAGATAGGGAATAATTCGCCTTTTCTATCCTGTAAAGCATAGTCTTTTTTCGTGCATACTAATGGACACCCTCGTTTATAACCTGTACCGGCAAAACTACTGATAGGACAATACTCAGAAATCATCAATTCTACACGACCCTGTACAATAGCTCCAATAGGCATAATATTTTTACTCGCCATTGTATTCATTTGATGCAAGGTAGCTTCTAAGGATACATTGGTAGTAGTAAATCCTAAATCTTTCAAGATACTTAAGGTGTGCCAGTTGAACGTTTGTAAGCCTGTATCACCTTCCACAATTCCTGTATATCCCAGTTGATGTAATACTTCTAAAGCGCCCAAGAAATGGACTCGAATCCCATCGGGCTTTGCTTGTACCATATAGGATAGCATATCTCTGAAAGCTGTGCTTTCATTATCCTTGATTACCCTCGGGGTACTGAAGATAATATCTTTCTTAGCATCTCGACAAAGCTGTACAATCTCCTCATAAGCGGTCTGAGCCACAGGGATTCTGTGTAATGGATCTCCAAATACAATGCGGTCCACTGGTGTCTTGACTGCCTGCTGAACACTTTCTACAGAATCCACTAGGATTTCTAATTGTTTTGTATCAGATTCTAAGGTAGAAATTTGAGTAAATCCTAACACCTGCCCTACAGATTTAGTCATGTCCCCTAATAATCCCATCCCTGTTGGCAGGTTCACTTTACGTGCTTCCCATGATGCCACGTATTGTTGTATCAACAATTCTTCCATAGCCTCCACAGCATTTCTACGAAGGTTATTTAAGACACTGCTAGGCCACATGAAAGTCCCTTCTGGAACCGTTACATGGTCTAACTCAAATAATGTATTTCCTAAACGGCCTAATTGTTCCATAATTTTATCCGTTGACGTGGGTTTGTTATTAGCTATTTGTAATACATATTCATCAGTAACCGTTACCGTTTGACCAGCCTCTAACATCATTGTCAATGAAACAGTGCTACCTTCTTCGCCATGTAAGAACATATAGGTTTTGTATTTACGAGTAAAATCTTTCAATCCCCGCTGTTTTGTATATCCACCTTGACTGGCACGATAGACCTTGCCTGCACTAATAGTTTCTGTAAGTGGAATGCGATATATATTACGATCAAAAGTCATATCCGCCGTCACCGTAATGTAGTGCACATCTCCCGTATGGGCGATAACTTTCAGTAAGTCGCTTTCTGCTACAGCCTCCTTGGTGCGCAAGACCAGCATACGTCCTTTAACCTGTCCTTCCCCAAGGTATTTCCCTAAATGGTTAGGCGCACTGATGGTCATCATAGACTTGGAACCATTATTTTCTAAATAAGCCGTAGAGAACCCACGATTAAATCCTTCTTCTAAGCGAGTAAAATCTGCCTCTGTGGCTTGTCCAGATCTATCGATAATAGTCCGATATGTACCGATAACCTCATGCACATAGGATACCTTTTTCATGCGTCCTTCTACTTTGAATGAAGCTACACCTGCTTCGATGAGCTCTTTCATATACGCACTATAGTTTAAGTCCTTAGGGCTCATGATATAGGTCTCTTTATCATGAGTAATTTGTTCACCATCTAAAGTAACCAATTGGTATGGCAAGCGACATGGTTGGGCACAAGACCCACGGTTGCCACTACGTCCACCAATGAAACTACTCATCAAACATTGTCCAGAGTAGGAAATACAAAGCGCTCCATGAATAAACACTTCAATTTCAGCCTTCGCATGTGCACAGATATGGCGGATCTCATCTAGGCTCAGTTCCCTAGATAGAACCACTCGTGTAAATCCTAAGCGTTCTAGAAATTGTACAGTCTCCAAATTAGTAGCCGTCATTTGTGTACTACCATGTAGCTCTAAGGTAGGCGCTACTTGACGCGCTATTCTTGCAACACCAAGATCTTGCACAATAATGCCGTCTACACCAATGCGTTTTAATTCACGTAGATGCTCTGCTAAGGCTTTACTTTCACGGTCACCTACCAAGATATTCACCGTTACATAGATACCCACTTGTAATATATGTGCTAGGCGCAAAGCCTCTCGCAACTCATCATAGTCAAAATTTCCTGCATGAGAGCGCGCATTAAAGACCTTACCGCCTAAATAAATGGCATCAGCCCCTGCTTCAAGGGCGGCCATAAAGTTTTCCATTGTCCCTGCTGGGGCTAATAATTCCATCACAACTCCTTATAATAAATCGGTCATCCCATAAGAGAGATGACCGATTGTTACATCCCGTAGGATTTACATATTATCGTAAAGTACAACCTTTATCTGCTAATGTTGCTAACATCGCTTGGATTCTATCTTCAATATCAGCATCTACTAATGTACCTTCATGAGAACGGAAAGACAAAGTATAGGCTAAGCTACGATATCCTTCTTGGATATGTTCCCCTTCGTATACGTCAAAGATACGAACACTTTCAAGATATTCGCCGCCTTCTTGTTCCATCACTTCTAATACATCAATAGCTTGCACTTCTTTTGGCGCTACAATCGCTAAGTCACGACTAGTACCAGGGAATTTAGAAATTGCTGTAAACGAAATTCCTTTGCGGTTCACTTGTAACAATGCTTCTAAATCCATTTCAAATAAATATGCTTTACCACTAATGTCATAATGACTTGCTACTTGTGGATGTAGTTCACCAAAGCGTACAATTTCAACACCCTCTACGGAGATACTAGCACTCACACCTGGATGTAAGTAATATTCTTTACTACGGCTGATTGCATAATTTTCAACACCAAGATTAGCGAGTACAGATTCAATAATACCTTTTAGATCATAGAAATCTACATTTCTAGCCGGTATATTCCATTCTTGGCGATCCCATTTGCCTAGGATAACCCCTGCTACCATCATGCGTTCGTTTGGCAATTCTGTAAGCGGTAATGCCTTAGGCTCATACACAGCAGCTACTTCAAAAATGGCTAAATCTAGATTCTTTTGGGCTACATTGCGTTTTGCGGTTTCTAAGATGCTAGGTACTAAGGTAGTACGCATCACCGGGAATTCTTCGGAAATTGGGTTTAGAATAGGAATCGCTTGATGTCTGCTATCTGTTTCAGGAATTAACAAATCTTGTAAACTATCTTTATGCATGAAACTAAAAGTAATAATTTCATCTAAACCAGCTTCAGCCAAAGCATGTTTTACATCATGTACTAACGCATGCATAGGAGATACTGTTCCTGTTTGGATTCGTGCCAATGGCGTAGTAGGTGCGATATTATCATAGTTGTGAATGCGTGCTACTTCTTCCGCAATATCTGGCATGCCTGTTACATCATCACGCCAAGATGGAATAGTAGCCACTAATGTCTCACCATCAACTTTCACATCGAAGGATAAAGTTGTTAGGATAGTGATCATCTCTTCTTCTGCAATATTAGTACCTAAATACGAATTCACAGCTTCACTTGTGAAAGACACTGTACGCACTTCTTTTGGCGTTGCATACACATCAATCACACCTTTTGCTACGGTAGCGCCTGGTGTGATTTCCAATAACAATTGTGCTGCCCGATCTAACGCTAGTGGTGTCACTTCGCTATTCACACCACGTTCAAAACGACCAGATGCTTCAGAGCGCAAGCCTAATGCACGAGAGGTACGGCGAACAGATGCTCCATTAAATACAGCAGCTTCCAATACAACCGTTGTTGTTTCATTGAACACTTCACTATCAGCACCACCCATGACACCAGCTACCCCTACAGGACGGTCAGTATCAGCAATAACAAGCATAGTGTTTGCTAATGTACGATCATTGCTATCCAAGGTTTGAATCACTTCTCCCTCTGTAGCTTTACGAGCTATTAAACTATGTCCATGTAGATGATCATAGTCGTAAGCATGCATTGGTTGACCTAATTCTAACATCACATAATTCGTTACGTCCACCACATTATTGATAGGACGAATACCGCAATTACGCAAACGATTTTGTAACCATAATGGAGATTTTTGAACTTTTACATTTTCAATCAAACGTCCCATGAAACGAGAACATAACTCTGTATCAGCAATAGAAATATTCAAACGACCTTCTATAGATGGTCCCTCTTCTTGCACTGTTACCTCTGGGAATGTAGCTTCTGTTTTATCTAATACAGCAAATTCACGGCTTAAACCAACCATGGAGAAACAATCGGCACGGTTTGGCGTCAACTCAAATTCATAGACTACATCATTAAGACCTAGCACTTCTTTTACATCTTGTCCAATAGCTGTACCTTCAGGGAAGATATAAATACCAGTTGCTTCTTCTGGTAACACTACATCTGTAGATAAGCCAAATTCTGCTACAGAACAGAACATGCCTTCTGATGTTTGTCCACGAAGTTTGCCTTTTTTAATTTCTGTACCATCTGCTAAACGAGATTTATGGTACGCTACAGGAACGATTTGTCCCACTGCCACATTAGTAGCTGCTGTTACGATTTGTTTCGTAACCGGCTCACCTTCTTCTGTTAAGCATTCTACTTGGCACACTTGTAATTTATCTGCATCAGGATGTTTTGTAATTTCTACAATTTTTCCTGTATAGATTTTTTTAATACCTGTATCACAGTTAATCACTTCTTCTACTGGGATCCCAGCTTGTGTTAAGGCATCTGCAAATTCTTGAGGGTTCTCGCCAAGATTCACAGATACATAGTCTTTCATCCATTGTAAACTAGCTTTCACGGTAACCTCCTAGAATTGCGTTAAGAAACGTTTATCATTTTCATAGAATAAACGTAAATCATTAATACCATATTTCAACATTGCAATACGTTCTACGCCCATGCCGAAGGCAAAGCCTTGTACTTCATTTGGATCATAGCCATTCAATTTCAATACATTAGGATGGACCATACCACAACCAAGAATTTCTAACCACCCTGTATGAGAGCATACACGGCATCCTTCACCGTGGCACATGCAACAAGAAATATCTACTTCTGCACTTGGTTCTGTGAAAGGGAAGAAACTTGTACGGAAACGTACGGCTGTATCTTCACCAAACATGTGTTTCAAGAACAACTCCAAGGTCCCTTTTAAGTCAGAGAAGGTAATATGTTTATCAATAACAAGACCTTCTACTTGATGGAATACTGGAGAATGTGTAGCATCATAGTCCCAACGATATACTTTTCCCGGTGCGATCATACGGATAGGTGAATTTTTTTCGCTACCTTGCAATGTTCTCGCTTGCACTGGAGATGTATGGGTACGAAGTAATACGGAATCGGTAATATAGAAAGAATCTTGCATATCACGAGCTGGATGATCTGCCGCTAAATTCAGGCATTCAAAGTTAAAATAGTCTGACTCAATTTCAGGACCTTCTTCTACAGCATAGCCCATAGACACAAAAAATTGTTCAATTTCTTCGTTGATTTTTGTTAATGGATGTAAATGGCCTTTACGAACAGGACGACCTGGTAATGTAATATCAATAGTTTCTTGTTCTAATTTAGCTGCCAATACAGCAGCCTCCATTTGTTGTTGTACTTCATCCAAGGCTTCTTCCAACGCTACACGCACTGTATTTACCAAGGCACCCATAGCAGGACGCTCTTCTGGAGATAGTTTACCCAATCCTTTTAATAAGGAGGTAACTTCTCCCTTTTTACCTAAATAGGTAACACGAATATCTTGTAATTCCTGCAAGTTCGCAGCCCCTTGAATTTGGGCGATTGCTTTCTCTTGCAATGCTTGCAATTGTTCTTTCATTGATTCCTATCCTCCAACTATTCTTCATCTAACAACGACCATGGCAATTCTGGTAATACCAAATCGTCAAGAACCATAAAAGTTCCACTTCCCATATAGACAAGGTCTCCCATATCATTATACAAACGACAAGATGTAACCATCGTACTTTGACCTTTGTGTTCCACATTGGATACACCGCGGATTCTTGCATTTTTCGGCAATGATTTCACAAAATTACCATTAATTTGTGCCGTTGTCACTTGCTTTCCTAGTGTAATACAAGCCAATCCCATGAGATAATCTGATACACTCAAATGTACCCCACCATACACATCGCCTCGCGGATTACTGTGTAATTGTTCTTCACTGTGAAAATCTAGTTCCACATGTCCTGGTGACACATTCTTAAGTGTCACATGATGTAGCACCTCAAAAGGATGTGAACTTGTATGCTCTTGAAAGTATTCTAATAATGTTCTATGTTCCATATAGCTAACCTTTCTAAGCTTATCTTTTTATTATAGAGGAAAGTCTACCTCATTATCAATAGATAGCTTAGAAATCCTTGATTAAATCTAATAACCCTTGTTCATCCATCACAGGGATACCCAATTGTTCTGCTTTCGTTAGTTTACTACCTGCATCATCACCGGCAATGACCAAAGTAGTTTTTTTACTGACAGAACCTGTTACCTTCGCTCCATGAGCTTCTAGGATTGCCCCTGCTTCAGAACGACCCATGGAAGTGAGTTTACCAGTCAATACAATAATCTGTCCTTCTAGTTCATTACCAGCTGCTTTTTGTACGTCCTCTTCTAATCGTACTCCAGCATTTCTCAGACCTTCTACTAACTGACGATTTCGTTCATCTCCAAAATATTCCACTAAGCTTTTCGCCATAGTAGGGCCAATTTCATCAATGCTAGTCAATTCGTCCATGGTCGCATGCATCAAAGTATCGATGGAGGTAAAGTATTTCGCAATGGTCTGTCCTGCTTTTGCACCAATAAGACGAATCCCTAAGCCAAATAACAAGCGACCTAGTCCACGTTCTTTAGACTCTTCAATAGCTTGTAATAAATTTTGAGCCGACTTTTTGCCCATTCGTTCCAAAGATGTAATATCTTCCTCTTTCAAATGGTATAGATCCACCACAGTTATAATACGATGGTTCGTCACTAAGGCTTCTACAATACTAGGACCTAATCCGTCAATGTTCATGGCATCACGGGATGCAAAGTGAATAATGCCTTCCTTCTCTACCGCTGGGCAATGTTCATTACTACAATAAATAGCCACTTCCCCTTCACGGCGCACCGTAGGAGATTCACAAACCGGGCAAGCATTGGGCATTTCGTAAGGTACAGAATTCGATTTTCGTTTATCTACCACCACAGAAATTACCTCTGGAATAATTTCTGCGGCTTTATGAATACGTACTGTATCACCAATACGAATGTCTTTTTCTTTAATAAAGTCTTCATTGTGCAAAGTTGCCCGTGATACATTCGTACCAGATACGAAGACAGATTCTAATTCTGCCGTTGGCGTTAATACCCCTGTGCGACCTACATTTATAGTAATATCTTTAACGACAGTTTCCACTTCTTCTGGTGGATATTTGAAGGCCGTCGCCCATTTGGGATCCTTCGCTGTCGTGCCCAAGGTTTCTTGGTCTTCAAAATCATTCACTTTGATGACCATACCATCTGTATCATAAGGCAAGTTATGTCGCTCTACCTCCCAGTAATGAATATGCTCCACAACCTCTGCTATGGATTGACACACTTTATAGTGAGGATTGACATGAAATTTAAAAGCTTCAAGTTGCTCTAATAATTCCTGTTGTGTATGTATGTTAGATCCTTCTGATGAACCAATCGCATAGGCAAAAAAGTCTAAATTTCGACTCGCCGTAATGGCTGGATCTTGTTGGCGCAACGACCCTGCTGCCGCATTACGAGGATTCACAAAGGTTTGCAAACCTGCTTCTTCTCGTTCTTCATTGATTCGTTTGAACTCCTTATGCGGCATATAGGCTTCTCCACGAATTTCAATAAAAGGAGGCGCATTGTCAATGACTAATTGAATAGACTGAATGGTTTTTACATTCGCTGTTACATCTTCCCCTACACGACCATCACCACGTGTGACAGCACGTACAAAGAGACCATTTTCATAATGTAAGTTAACCGCTAAGCCATCAATCTTCAATTCCACTACATATTGCGGAGCATGACCCAATTCTTTTTCACAGCGCACCCCAAATTGTTCTACTTCAGCATCATTAAACACATTGCCCAAGCTGAGCATTCGTTGTCCATGGACTACTTTTTCAAAGCTACCTTCCACCTTGGCACCTACCCGTTGCGTAGGAGAGGTCGGCACAATATACTCTGGATGTGCTGTTTCTAACTCTACTAATTTTCGATATAATACATCATAGTCATAGTCAGAAATAATGGGAGCATCTTTCACATAATATAAATACGCATGATGGGCTAATTCTTTTTGTAATTGTTGAATGTCTTCTTGAATACTCATTGTATGATTTCCTTATTTTTTTCGTATAGGAGCGAACTTAGCCATAATTTGTCGTAATCCCTGTGTAGGGAACTCAATTTTTAGTTTTACATTGGCACCTTCACCAACTACATCCACTACAGTTCCTTCGCCCCATTTAGCATGGATAGCAGTATCTCCCACAGTCCAATCTACTACCTGTGGATTACGAATCATAGGTTTTGTAACAGGTCGATTCGCTACAGATTGATGGAATGGTACATTTCGTTGTAATTCTTCCTTCACAGTTCGTTTTGGACGTACTTCTTCTACAAGCTCACTCGGAATTTCTTTTAAGAAACGAGATGGTAAATACCCTGTAGTTTTACCAAATACAGTCCGTGTTGTGGCGTTCGATACATATAACTCTTCTTCAGCTCGAGTAATCCCTACATAAGCAATACGACGCTCTTCTTCCACTTCTTCTGGATTCATCAACGTACGGCTATGGGGGAATAATCCTTCTTCTAAACCAGCTAAGAATACCACGGGGAACTCTAGTCCCTTTGCTGCATGCAAAGTCATTAATGTCACTTTGGATTCTTCTTGTTCAAAGGAATCTACATCATTCACCAATGCTACCTGCTCAAGAAAGTCTTGTAAAGTACCTTGTGGATTTGTATCCATAAACTCTTTGGCTACCGATACCAACTCACCAATATTTTCCAACCGAGCTTGGTCTTGTGGGTCTGTACTATTCTCTAGTTCCACTACATATCCAGTCCGATCTAGTACGGCCTCAATAATACCTTGTACGGAAAGCTCTGTAGCCTCGTTGACTAAGGTAAAAATTAAACCCATAAACTCTTCTAATTTTTCTTTCGTTTTACCTTTTATCGTAGGAATTTGGTTCAATTGACTCAATGTCATAAATAGTGAATTATTCGTTTCTCTTGCAAAATCCTGTAATTTACCGACTGTAGTTAATCCAATACTACGTTTTGGTACATTAATAATACGTTGTAAACAAATATCATCAAATGGATTGATTAAAATACGCAAGTACGCCAAAATATCTTTGATTTCTTTACGATCGTAGAACTTGGTGCCTCCTACCATTGTATAAGGAATACCCCGTTTAATCATGGATTCTTCTAGCACACGAGACTGTGCATTAGTACGATATAAAATAGCCATATCTCCATAACTACGATTGTGAATTTCCTTTTGTTTTTTGATGGTATCTCCTATGAAAGCTCCTTCTTCTTGCTCCGACTGGGCTTCAAAATGACGGATTTTTGCTCCATCACCTTTATCTGTCCACAAGACTTTTTCAGGACGACCTTCATTATAATCAATAACAGCATTCGCAGCTTCTAATATGGTTTTTGTAGATCGATAATTTTGTTCTAGCTTGATCAATTTTGCGTTAGGGTAATCTTTTTCAAAATCCAAGATATTTTGAATATCAGCACCACGCCAAGCATAGATACTTTGATCCACATCACCTACAACGCATAAATTATTCCATTTAGAAGCTAATAAAGACGCCAATGTATACTGTGCATGGTTTGTATCTTGATACTCATCGATCATAATATAACGGAAACGATGACTGTACTTTTCTAGTACGGCTGGATTTTCTTGTAATAATTTAACAGCTACTAGCAATAAATCATCAAAATCTAAAGCATTATTTTTTCGCAATTCTGCTTCATAATAATCGTACACCTTAGACACTTGTTGTGAATAAAAGTCACGAGCTTCACTACGAAAATCTTTTGCCAATTTCATCTTATTTTTTGCATCACTAATCTGTGATTGCATAGCTCCTACAGGGTAATATTTATCATCCAAGTTTAAAGCTTTAATGGCCTGTTTGATAACAGCCTGAGAGTCACTAGAATCGTAAATAGAAAAGTTCTTACTATACCCCATAAAGGAATCTAGTTCAAAACGCAAAAACTTCGCACAAAAAGAATGGAACGTACTAAGCCAAATACGATGCGCCGTATCACCGACCAACGTTTCCACACGTTCTTTCATTTCTTTAGCCGCTTTATTGGTAAACGTAATGGCTAAAATTTCATAGGGGCTCACCCCTTGTGTCAACAAATAGGCGATACGATATGTTAACACTCGTGTTTTACCTGATCCAGCGCCAGCCAATATAAGAAGAGGCCCTTCAGTTGCGTATACTGCCTCTTGTTGCTCTTTATTTAAACCGTCAAATATCATAATACCTCTCTTGCATATAACAAGGGTGCGCTGTGTTTCACTACAACGCACCCCCTATGATAAATTAGCCTTTCATAGCCCCCACGATTGGTGGTACTACTTGTTTTTTACGGGATAATGTATGTTCTAAATATACTTCATTGTCCACAGGTTGTGCATTAAATGCAGCTGCTACCACATCATTCGCATCTCCAACAAAGATTAAGTTTGTTGCTTCTGTTAAGATATTTGTAATCATTAAGTAAGAAGCGCTGTAATTATTGGCACTACGCAATGTTTCCATAGCTTTTAACAAACATGCTTTACGACCCAAAATATCTGTAGTATCCATTACTTGGATTTGTCCAATACTGATGATCTTTCCATTTGCTTCAAATTCTTTTAAATCTGTACGCACGATTTTTTCATCGGAATAATCAGATACATCAGAACCAGCTTTCAATAAATCCATACCATATTCTTCTAAGTTAACACCAGCAATGTCTGCTAATTTTCTAGCTATTTCTTTATCTTTTTCAGTGCAAGTAGGAGAACGGAATAATACTGTATCGGAAATGATAGCAGACAGCATCAAACCAGCAATATTTTTAGGAATCTCTTGGCCATATTGCCAGTATAAATTAGCAAGAATTGTACAAGTACATCCTACAGTTTCATAATGAATGAAAATAGGATTGTCTGTTACTAACCCACCAATACGATGGTGATCAATATTTTCGATTAATTCAGCTTCTTCAATATCATCGATAATTTGTACTTTTTCGTTGTGGTCTACCAACACTACTTTAGTTTTTTGTTTTGGAGCTTCCACATTAGAACGAATGATGCCGTAGTATGCGCCATTGTCTACTACTGGATAGCCACCGATGTGGGAATTAGCTTTGAAGTCACGTAATTTTGTTTCTTTGCTAATCACTTGGCAAGAAGTTTTTGTACAAATCTCACCAGCTGTTACACCAGAGTTACCACCCATGGCAGCTTCTAACGCATCAATTAAGCGTTGTGCCGTAATCGTACCTACATACGTAGTACCATTTTCTACCACTGGAATACGGTTCATTTCATATTGTTTACGCCATGCTAACACATCTTGTAACGTTGCTTTTGCATCGACTGCTGGAATTGTTTCTAGTACATCTTCTACTGTTACAGCAAAAGAAGTTACGATTTCTGGGTGTTCAAAACCAAAATACTTTAACGCAAAAGATGTTTCTTTATTAGCTTGACCCGCACAAATTGGTTGTGCTGGAAAGCCCATTTGATTTTTTAAATTTGCATAAGAAATTGCAGAACAAATAGAATCTGTATCTGGACTCTTATGTCCTGTTACTAAAATTGTATCTCTTAACATACTGTCACCTCTTATAATCATCACTTGAGTTATATATCAATGTTTCTTTATTATACCATAATTAGTCATAAAATGCATACAAAAAAGACCTCGTAAACAACAGTTTACAAGGCCTTCTCATTCGTTTCTATTACGCATTTTTAGAAACTACTTGTTCTCCTTTGTAAGAACCACATGTTGGGCAAACGCGATGCGGCATCATTGGTTCGTGACATTGTGGACAAGCTACATAACCAGGTACTTCTAATTTCCAGTTAGCACGACGACGATCGCGACGGCATTTGGAAAGTCTACGCTTTGGTACTGCCATTATCTGCACCTCCTTAACATAATCACTAGGTATTAATCATCATTTTCTTCCTTCAGCAATGTTCTTAGCACTGCTAATCGAGGATCTACCACAAAGGATTCACAAGAGCATGGCGAAACATTTTGATCTGCTCCACACTGAACACACAATCCTTTGCAATCATCCTGACATAACACTTGAGAGGGCTCATTGATGATTAATGTTTCCCGAATGGTCTCCGTTAGATCAATTTCTTCCCCATCGAAAGAAATTATATCATCGTCTCCATTGTTGGAATGTGTAACACCAAAAGTCTCTTCAAATGGAACAGTATGGGTATAATTAGTATCGGTTAAGCATCTTGAGCACTCATATTGTCCATTTGTTGTTATGGTACCATTCACCACATAATGTTGACCATCATAACGAAGCTCACCACTAATGGTTATATCATGACGGCTCCAAGGAAAAGCAGATACGTCACCAAGATCATTACCTGATGTCGTACATAGAAAAGGGACAATACGTCCAATCTGTTCTTTTGCTTGCTCTACTTGCAGTTTCATAATTTTACCTCGACTATACTATTATAGCTACCTATACTATCTTTGTCAAATGCTAGCCCCTATATGTTGTTAAGTTTTCATAAAACCCATACAAGACATAGCACTCGACTATCATGTGAAAAAGAGCTCTCCTTATGGAGAGCCCTTATGTATGTGGATTAATTTATCGAAAAATTAATTACATTTCTTCGAATTGGTCTTTACCAACCCCACAAACTGGGCAAAGGTAATCAGCTGGTTGATCTTCGAATTTAACGCCTTCAACAGCTTCGTCGTAAACCCAACCGCATACTACGCAAACGTATTTTTTATCCATTATGTGCACCACCTTTCGTACTAAAAGATTTTGTCTCAGATACTTTATCTGTAAACAGTATACCACTACAATCGAAAACTTTCAATATATTCTCAATCATTTTCTATGTTATTTTTGTATACCTGTTTGCAAACTACGCATAGCAAATAAGTGGTACAACATGGTGAATCCCATCAACGAATGCCTATGTATCACCAACGTCGACTGGCACCGCCACCACCAGAGGAACCGCCACCAAATCCTCCGAATCCGCCACCACCGGAACGACCGGAGCCACCGCCCCTTCGTCCTGACGCTAGGATCCACAACAAGGATTGCGTAATGGCGCCGCCAAACAAAGTGAAATCAAGGATTAACAACAGCAATATACCGCCGCCAATCAATAGCATTTCAAAAGGGCTTAGCTCCACTACATCCTTATCTGTATATGTTTGACTACCATCAATGGTGACCCCATATTCTTTAGCCGTTTCACCAACTAATACAGCATAGGTATTGACTACTCCTGTTCCTATATGACCTTGTTTAAAGTGAGGGATTGTATAGTCATCCAAGATTTGACCTGCTTTCGCATCATTAATAGCACCTTCTAGACCATAGCCAACCTCGATGCGCATTTGCTTATCTTTCATTGCCACCAAGAACAACACGCCATTGTTGGCGTCCTTCTGTCCCACGCCCCAAGAACGAAACACACGATTCGCATAGTCTGTAACATCCTCTCCCTCTAATGTGGGAACCAGTAAGACGGCTATCTGCGCTTTCGTTTTCTTTTGCAGTTCCAAGCCCATGCGATTCATTGATTGAATCTCTTCTTTTGTCAGGGTCTGCGTTTGATCTAAGACATATCCATTCTTGGGGGGATTAGGCACATCTAAAGCGAAAACAGATAGACTCGTCAGACACATCCATATGGTGACAACTGCACAGCTGATACAAGCAGACCATGCGTATTTTTTCATCATCTTGCCACCTTTCTTATATCCATGCATTCCTCATTCTATTAAATTATAAAAAGAATCATCCTATAATCGGAATGGCACTCGGCATCTTACTACGATATACCAGTACAAAGACTCTTATGTACTTTAAAAATAATTACATTCTTAAGTACAGAAACTTGCCATCCTATTATATTCCAACACAATCAGTCGCAGCACATACCGCTCTTGTAGAAACTTGCACCCCTATTATATTCCATAGCAACATTAGAACTGTACTTTCGGTGCACTTTGCGCCCCTTGGTCTGCTTCAAAATATGGTTTTACTTGAAAGCCCATAGGACTAGCAATTAAGGATGTAGGCAAGGTACGAATCTTCATGTTATAGGCTTGTACACTTCCGTTATAATCTTTACGTGCCACCGCAATACGATTTTCAGTACCAGCTAATTCATCTTGTAAAGCTCTAAAATTAGCATCAGCTTTTAAGTTAGGATAATTTTCCACTACCACTAGCAACCGACTTAAGGCGCTACTCAACTCTTGGTTCGCTTTTGCTGTTTCTTCTACTGTCTTGGCACCGCCTAATTTAGCACGTGCATCTGCTACCGCTTGGATAGTTTCTTTTTCATGGGTCGCATAGCCTTTCACCGTATTTACTAAGTTGGGAATTAAATCAGAGCGGCGTTGTAATTGTGTTTGCACTTGTGCCCATTGCCCATTCACTTGTTCTTCCGTTTGTACTAATCCATTGTAGGAACTAAATATCCAAATTAAAAGAATACCTACAATACCTAAACCAATTAACCATGACTTTTTCATAAGTCCTCCTTTACAACTTGTACTCCTAATGTATGTACCTGCATCACCACAAGTTATTTAATTGATGTATCCCTATAAGAGATATCGCTATTTTATGTCTATCCTTATGTGTATACTTAGGTTCATACCGAGTGTTTACAAAATTACATTTCTATTAATTCTACACCTATCAAAAATAACCTATCAGAAACTTTCACAGATATAATTTAATAATAGGAGTACTTATATTATACATTGTTTTAGACTTCTTTTATAGCAACTATATTTTTTCATTTTATTAGGCTATAATGAAAGCATGTTGAAAGTCCCAGCGATTCAGAAGGATGAATCACTACTCTATATAGGAGGTATTATGAAAACTAAATTAACAGAATTATTAGGCATTCAGTATCCTATCATTCAAGGTGCTATGGCTTGGACATCTGAGCACACCTTAGCAGCTGCCGTTGCCAACGCTGGAGCTACTGGCGTTATCGCTACTGGCGGTCGTGACACAGAATGGGTTCGCCAAGAAATCCGTCAATGTAAATCTTTAACAGATAAACCATTTGGTGTGAACTTAATGTTAATGGCACCAAACTTAGATGATATCTTAGCTGTTATCGTAGAAGAGAAACCTGCTTTCGTGACTTTAGGTGCTGGCAATCCTGTTCCTTTCATTGAACCATTACACGCAGCAGGTATCAAAGTTATTCCTGTAGTACCGAATGTGAAATTAGCTAAGCGCGTGGCAGCCGCAGGAGCCGATGCCATCATCATTGAAGGCCAAGAAGCTGGCGGTCACATCGGTACACAAACAACAATGGCTCTACTTGAAAACGTAGTACCAGAAGTAGATATTCCTGTCGTTATCGCCGGTGGTATCGTTGACGGACGTGGTTTAGCTGCTGGTTTGACTATGGGCGCTTCTGGTGTGCAAATGGGATCTCGCTTCATTTTAGCAGAAGAATGTAAAATGCATCAAAATTGTAAAGATGCCATCATCAATGCTACTGACACAGATTCCACTGTAACAGGTCTTACTTTCAACCATGGCGTACGTGGTCTAAAAAGTGAATTTACGGCTCGTTATTTAGAAGCTGAATACAGCTGTGCTCCTAAGAGTGAATTAACAGCCATGGCTATCGGCACCAACAAAAAAGCTGCCGTGGACGGCGACATTGTGAACGGCGTTGTTCAAGTTGGTCAAGGTCTGAACCGCTTAACACAAGTAGAACCAGCGAAAACTATCGTAGAATCCGTTGTAGCTGAGGCTAAAAAGGCAATAAAAAAAGCGCAACAATTTATCTAAACCAAATATATCTACAAATTTATAAATTAATCAGTAAACGAATATAGTTCATTAGATATCATTAGATATCATAAGTTCCAATATATTTCTATAGCATTCCTGTTTTTCTATGCTAATAAGTACAAATTATTTCTTGAACTAATATCCTGTTATTGCTGAAGATACGTTACATATATTGTAGTTATTTACAGCTACATCTAGGAGGTTACTATGCTACCATTTAAAGGAAAGTATCCAAAATTAGATCCAAAAAGTCACGCTATGCCAGGGGCTGAGCTTGCTGGCGATGTAGAATTAAAAGAATATGCCTCTGTATGGCAAAATGTATCTGCCCGTGGAGACGTCAATAAAATCGTTGTAGGTCGCTACTCCAACGTACAAGATAATTCTGTACTTCACGTGGACGATGATCACGCTTGCATCCTTGGTGACTTTGTCACCATCGGTCACAGTGCCATCATCCACGCCTCTACCCTAGAGGACCATGTATTGGTGGGCATGGGGGCTATCGTTCTTAGCCGTTGTCACATCGGCCGTGGCTCCATCATCGGCGCAGGCGCACTCGTTCTAGAAGACACAGAAATCCCACCCTACTCCCTTGTGGTAGGTAGCCCTGCCAAAGTCATCCGCACAGATGAAAAAATGATTGAAAAAATCCACAACCAAGCTGTAAAATACAAAACATTGTGGACAAAAGAATACGGATTCTTGCCAGATGCAGATGGCGAAGTATGGGATCCTAGCCAAACTATTGTATAAAACAACACAATGATTTTTTATAAAAAGAGCTGTATAGTATTCCCTATACAGCTCTTTTAGTTCACTCTTTATCTCGTAATCGTGCATACCTATTGTCTTATAGCAGAAAATAAGTTGCTCGACGTATCCTTATCTTTTCTAAAAAATCTATTATAATCATTTGACTCTCATATATATTTAATGTGAATATCAGCCAATATAAAACGGATATTTGACATTACAGTTCAAATATCCGCTATTTTATAATATTAATTTAACTAGCTCATGTTATTCCATATACAACACTACATCCTCCTGCTTCAAGGACGCTTGTATATCAATAATCCGCTGGTTACTACTGCCTCTAAAGGCTAATCCAGGATCTCGTAACTCATCCACGAATTTACCATCTACTAAGATATGGCATCGCTCTAACAATTGGCGTTTATTAGGGCATGCTAATATTTCTTCATAGGTATATCCCGAATAGACCCAAATTGGCTTTTTAGGTACTATTTTTAATACTCTATCCACTAAGGGCACCAATCCATCAATATTTTGAAATGGTTCTCCTCCTAATAAGGTCAATCCACTACATGCAGGAGATACGACATAAGAAAGCAATCGTTCCGTATCATCTTCAGTCCATTCTTTGCCAGCGGAAAAATCTTGATATTCTTCGTTAAAGCAATTATAGCAACAATGGGTACACCCAGTAACGAATAAGGATGTACGGATGCCCTCACCATTAGCAATATCATATTGTCTAAGCTGTCCATACCGCATAGTACAACCTTCTTTCATCAGTGTATTAAATATGCATTACACGATCTTTTATCTCCTTCGTACGACCTTCGTTCCAGAAGTTTTCTCCTAAATATCCGCAAGTTCTACGAATGACCGTTAAGGTATCACGATTGGTATTATGACACCGAGGACATTCCCATTGCACTTGATCATTGACGATGATCTCACCATCAAAGCCACATTCATGACAGTAGTCAGATTTTGTGTTAAACTCCGCATAGGAAATGGTATCGTAAATATACTGCATCATGGTCAACAAAGCAGGAATATTGTTGTTCATATTTGGAATTTCCGCATAGGAAATACATCCTCCTGTGGATAATTTTTGGAACTCCGATTCGAAAGCAAATTTGTCGAATACATTGATTTCTTCTCGTACGTTCACATGGTAACTATTGGTATAGTACCCTTTGTCCGTAATATCTGGAATTTCCCCAAACCGTGCTCTATCAATGGAGGAAAAACGATTTGTAAGACTTTCAGCTGGCGTACCATAGAGGGCAAAGCCGATATTGTGTTTGCTGCGCCATGTTTCCGTAGCATTATGCAAACGTTCCATCACTTTTTTAGCAAACTCATGGCCTGTGTCCGACGTATTGGAATCTCCCACAATTAGCTTGGTCGCCTCATATAAGCCGATATAGCCCAAGGAAATCGTTGCATACCCACCTTCTAGTAAGGGATGAATTGGTGCCCCTTTAGGCAAGCGAGCAATGGCTCCATATTGCCAATGAATCGGTGACACATCACTGGTCACATCTTTCAATAGATCATAGCGGAATAACAAGGCTTTTTCTGCTAATTCTAACCGTTTTTCAAGAATTTCAAAAAACACATCTTCCTTACCTTGTGCTAAAATTCCAATTTGCGGTAAATTCAAGCTCACTACGCCCATATTAAAGCGACCATTGAATACATACTCGCCCTTGTCATTTTTCCAAGGAGACAAGAAGGAGCGGCATCCCATAGGAGCAAATACATTGCCCTCATAGATTTCTTTCATTTTTTTCGCAGAAATATAGTCTGGGTACATGCGTTTCGCCGTACATTGCGCTGCCAATTCTGTTAAATAGTAGTATTCACTGGTAGGATGTACATTGTGTTCATCTAGTACATAAATCAACTTAGGGAAAGCTGGTGTAATGTACACATCAGCTTCATTTTTAATACCTTGGATGCGCTGTTTTAAAATTTCTTCATCGATTAACGCAGCTTCTTTTGCCAATTCACTTGTTGGATCAAAGTGCATGAACAAAGTTACAAATGGGGCCTGTCCATTGGTGGTCATCAATGTATTGATTTGGTACTGTATAGTTTGTATACCGTCTTTTACCTCTTTTTTCGTACGGTTCCAAGCAATTTCTTCTGCTTTTGTCACATCTGGAGTCATGCCATACACTTCAACTTGTTCTTGTAGTGTTAACTCAAAATATTTATCATATGATTTCCGTACGTAAGGAGCTAATATACGATCAATGCCATTAATACTTTGCCCGCCATATTGACCAGACGCAACCTGCGCAATAATCTGCGTTGTCACCGTACATGCCACCTGAAAGGATTTAGGCGTATCAATGCGTTTCCCATTGATAACAGTACCGTTCGTCAACATATCTTCTAAGTTCACTAAACAGCAATTAAACATAGGTTGGATGATATAGTCCATATCATGGAAATGGATAGCACCGCTGTCATGAGCTTGTACAATATCTGTAGGGATTAATTTTCTACGAGCAATATCCTTGCTCACTTCCCCTGCAATCAAATCGCGTTGTGTGGACACAATGGACGCATCTTTATTGGAATTTTCATCTAGGACCGCTACATTAGACCGATTGAGCAAGCCAAATACATCTTTATCCGTCGTATTTTCCACCCGCTTGAAAGCTTGTACTGCTTTATAATTTTCATAGGCACGAGCCGTAGCTGGATTATTATTTTCTAGGAGCTTATAATACACTTGATCTTCAATGGCATAGATGGTAATATTACGTCCCATTTTTTCAGCATATGCTTCGATTTCATTAGCGATTTGCAATGCCAATCCTGGCGTATACATCCCCGTACTACTATGCATAGCCTTTTCGATAGCCACAATGATCTTTTCTTTATCAAAGGCAACCACTTTGCCATCCCGTTTTATTACCTGTATCATAATATAACCTCCTATTGACTCATGTCACTTATGCCAGTATAAGCATGATGGACATTCGATTCAGTATGAACTATACGCAATATATAACAGATACACTGACTGCCTTTACATTGCATAATTAAATCAAAATGTAGACATATAAAAAGAGCAGTCTCTGCTCCTGTCTATGGTTTGTCTACACTTGTAGCTTATTCTTACTTAACCTTTAGTGCCTAGGCATTCTATAAGTTCTAGAACAATTATTTCAAGAACTTACTCATGTGTCTAATCATCTAGTATGGTATTAGATGTTTCACTAGAAACTACCCTGCACGGGTATCATTGACTTTAGTTTACAACATCTTGTAGCTAATTTCAATCTAAAACACTATATCATGTATATCAATTAGATATAGTAAACTTATAAAAAATCATAGAACTATATAATTTTGAAGAATTACCACATATTATGATTCACTAAGTTGCATGAAAAAAGGACTTTCAGCGAATGACTAATTGATATAGAAGATACGTTGACATTCCTATTATTTTTAAATTCATTTCACACTGTACAGCAATAGATAACATGACACCGAACACAAAAAAGCGACTACATCCAACAGGATCTAGTCGCTTTTCATAACCTACATATTATAATTTAATTTTTGTAGCAATCCATGCGGATAGAATTGCTTTTACAATATCACCAATGATAAATGGATAGAACAAAATTCCCAAGGCTTTTTGTAATCCATCAGCAGTAAATGGTATATTTGCAACAGACATGAAATACGGCACCGCCGCTACATAGGTAATGGCAATACTCACTACCGTAGCTACTACAGCATATCTAAGAAAACTTTTTTCTGTTCCCTTTAAACAACTAACTGCCGTATAAGCGATAGGCCAAATCAAAATAAATCCGCCTGTAGGGCCCAGTATTTTCCCCATCCCACCAGTAAATCCAGTAAATACAGGTAATCCAACTGCTCCTAACAATACATAGACTAATAATGTCAAAAATGCTTGTTTTGGTGGCAATAATAGACCAATCAAACAAAGTGCAACGGTAATTAAGGAAATCATTCCTACTCCCATTGGGTTGGGAATCGATAATTGAGCCATTACACAAACTAATGCCACGAGTAATGCCATTTTTGTCAACTCTCTAGTCTTTAACATTTACTAACTCCTCTTCATAAATCCATTTACAACGAGCACGCCCTCCATGAGTACCGACTAATTCGCACTCACCAATTTGTGTATGCTTTTCTGAATGGATTGTAAGTTTTTCTACATAAATAACATCTCCACCATAAAATGGCGCAGAAAACGTAATATCTAATTGAAGTAACATTGTTTCATCTAACACGTGATGGGCCATGTGTGATAACACCATTAATTCTGGTACAACAGGAACTTCTTCCCGATAGATGGGATTATCATCTTGAATGGCATCGACAAACTCAAGAATTGATTCTGGTGTAAACACAAATTTCGTTCTTGTTCTGTCTTTCAACTCACCTGGCCAAACCTTTGGCATTTCCCCCAATGAAACTTCATCATGGTGATTCCATTCGGAATCGAACCGTTCTAACATCGTGGACACTAAGGTTCCTTTTGAATTACAAACCGTCACTATATGTTCTTGCTTTCTTGGGGTATAGTTAATTTGTAACTGCGGTGATCTTGTAGTTCGTTTGTATTGCACATTTCGTACAATAACGGCATTCGGTACTTCTCTTACACTTGCTAAACCTTTACAAAGTGTATGCATAGTACTACCTCCTCCCCATAACATGGGTATACTGGATCTGACAAGCTTACATGATTCTTACATTCTGTTACACCTTTATTATAAGAAATCCAACGTCATATAGTCAACTTATTTTTCAAATTATTCGTTAACATATGCTACTTGCCTGTTCACATACACTGTACAAGCAAAGCAAAAGGACTGTCATAGAGGGATTCTCCCCTTCTATGACAGTCCTTATCTATTCTTTTCTACATCTCGACGATGCGACTTGTTTACTTAGAAAGAGTATCCTACTCCTGCATGCAAACCTTTCACATCCGTTTTATTTTGATTCATATTGTATTGATCATATTGATAGTACACATTTAAATCAATATCTGGACGTAATCCATAGGAAGCTCCCACTTGGTAAGTTCCTTTAATATCATTACCGAAACCTACTTTAGCAAAGCCTTCAATTTTATCAGCTAATTGCGTATGACCAATTACACCTGCTTGGTAACCAAAGCCACTTTGTTTGGGACCCATATCTACGTATGTACCAGCACCGTATACATTGATATTAGGATGCACCGCATAAGCACCCGCCAATTGATGATCTTTAATATCAGCACCTGTACGATGTACTTTATTAAAAGAATATTGTGCCGCTAAATTATCGGATACACCTTTCTGTGCAGATACGCCAAAGCCATCTTTACGTTTTATATCTTGGGCTGTTTTTTTAGATAAAGAATATTCAGCGGCTACTTTTGTTTCGCCTGCATTAATATTTGTGACAGGAACAGCAGCTGCGAATGCAGAAGCACTAAAGGCAGCTAATACAGCTGTGGCTACTATGATTTTCTTCATAATATCCTCCTACTATGAGTATCTTATCGTTTCATGAAAGCTGGTACGTCTGGAGAGTTTCCTGTAGCACCGAATGGACTTTTACGAGCAAAACTATTGGAAGAACCTTGGTCACCAAAACCAGTAGCTACCACAGTGATGTACACTTTGTCGCCTACATTTTCATCGATAACAGAACCGAAGATAATATTTGCCTCTGGATCTGCTGCTTCAGAAATAATTTCTGCTGCTTCATTAATTTCAAATAAGCTTAATTCTTCGCTACCAGTAATGTTTAACAAGATGCCTTTTGCACCGTCAATGGAAGTTTCCAATAGTGGGCTATTGATTGCTTGTTTCGCAGCATCTACAGCGCGGTTTTCACCTTCACCTACGCCGATACCCATCAATGCTTCACCTTGGTTTGTCATGATAGTTTTTACATCGGCAAAGTCAAGGTTGATTAAACCTGGCTTTGTAATTAAGTCAGAAATACCTTTGATACCTTGACGCAATACTTCGTCAGCTGTTAAGAACGCATCTTTCAAGGAAGTTTTACGATCAATGATACCCAACAAACGGTCATTTGGAATTGTGATGATAGTATCCACTTTACCAGTTAATGCTTCAATACCACGTTCAGCTTGTTCTTTACGTTTTTTACCTTCAAAGCCAAATGGTTTTGTCACAACACCCACAGTTAATGCGCCAGCTTCACGAGCACATTCTGCCACTACAGGAGCTGCACCAGTACCAGTACCACCTCCCATACCAGCAGTAACGAAAACCATGTCAGCACCTTGTAATGCTTTCAAAATATCTTCGCGACTTTCTTCTGCTGCTTCACGGCCTACTTCTGGATTCGCACCAGCGCCTAAGCCTTTAGTAGCCTTCTCACCAATTTGGATGCGAACAGGTACATTAGTACCATCTAATGCTTGTGTCTCTGTATTAGCTACTAGGAAATCAACATTTTCCAAGTCGCTACCAATCATACGAGATACGGCATTTCCGCCGCCGCCACCAACACCAATAACTTTAATTTTTGCAAACTCTGACATCGAATGCTCCTCCTCTTTACTAGAGATATATTTCATATGCTATTACAATGACATTATACTACTAGTCTATCTTATCATTTATAATTTGCTTTTATTTTACAATATATTCTATATTTTTTCAATGAAAGTCAAAAATTGACTTTAAATTTTCTATGTATGTAGTCGTTTTGTTAATAATAATCTACGGATAGCCGCTGTATTTTGAAATAAACGCAACCCAAATGAGATCAATGCTACATAATATAAATCTATGCCTACCACATTTCCTAAAAATACCAATACTGCTGCTAATAAGGAATTAGAAAAGAACCCTGTAATAAAAATAGACAGTCCAAATGTTCTTTCTATAGCCGCTCTTGTGCCGCCAAAAACAGAATCCAAAGCAGCTAAGAGTGCCACAGATGTATATTTAGCATAGGATACTGGTACATCAAAGGGTGTAATAATACCAATGACAATGCCTAGTAGTAATCCTCCTATAATCCACACGTATACCATCATTGACCTCCCTTCACTTTGATGTAATTTTGTTTTATCGTTCCATCATAAGCAGGGACCGTCACATGCTCTTCATCTTGAATTTTCACTTCAATCCCCCAATATTTGAGAGACTCTACTACACCACCTCGCATGGTCAAAGCAGAATGTAATGTTTTTGTATCTCCAATGGCCTTGATAATAAATGGAGGTGCAAAAATCTTTCCATTCACTGTTACCGTAGGTCCAGAGCATCGAATCTCTGAAGTTCCTATGAGCCGCTGATCATTGATAGAGATGGCTTCCGCCCCAGCTGCTCTTAGTTCATTCACAATGCGAAGCATATCCTCATCATGAATTAGATATAAATTTGGGTTTTCCCCATCTTTCACAGGCGTTTTGCTATCTGTTATGGTTAGCACCACACCAGGACCTTCTACGTCGACTAAGGAAGCCCTAAGGGATAACAGTTGATTTTCTTCTTTCATACCCTCTAGACTTCCTTCTTCTTTCATAGTAGCAATTTGTTTTTTAAGGCCCGCCCGTTCTTCTTGAAGAGAGTGAATCTTTAGTGCCAACTCTCCACTTCTTTGTAAGTTTATATTGCCATCTGCAATAGTCTGCGTCATTCTGTACTGCGTAACAAGCATGACCCCTACAATCATACTTACTACAGCTATGGCGATACGCCCTTGTTTCAACTTTGTACTCCTTTATTGTGTTTTAATAAAAGGGGATTTAATATTTACATCGATAAACTCAGCAGATACATGACGTTGTGCAATATCCACAAGCATATCTGCAGTTATTTTTGCCTTTTCTTCTAAATTATTACGATCACCAATATGAATTGGCAAGCCTTCTACCGTATAGGCAATCATTTTATCAGCATCACCTACATTGATTTCACCAATTTTCTTTCGTCCCTCTTCAGTGAAAGCCTCCATATACGCAATGGCTCCACGGATTCCCTCAGCTTCAATAGTATCGCCTAATAATGCATTCCCTAATCGCACTCCAGAAATAATAGGCACCGTTGTGTCAGGAATAGTAGCACTACTAGCAATAACCATACCGTTTCGATCTAAAGAAACAAATCCAAATTGAGAAGGAACTACAACCAACGCTTTTCGTTCTTTCACATCTACCTGCAAAGTAAGTGGTAATGCATAAGATACATGTGCCGTATCCACACGTATATCCTTTTGTAAACGCTCTTCTAAAGCGCCCGTTCTAACCCGCAAAATATTGACAGGATACCCTAAATCACCTATGTGTACCACATCTTCTGACGTTAATTGACTATTTCCTGTCACCTGAATTTGACCAATTGGCAACGGTAATGTAAAGAGACCGATTAATATGCAGGCACCAACAACTACTTTCCAGACCGCTGGCTTAGATTGTTTACGTGGTTTTGACTTCCGTCTACGCCGTACACGCTTAGGTCCTTCTGGTGTATCTATGGTCACAACTTCCCAACCATCTTCTATAGGATGCCTCTGTCTTTCATTCGTTGGTTGTTCCTCAAATAGAGGAACACGCTGCTCCTCTTGCGTTTGAAACCCATTTACATTCATAGTGACTCCTAAAATTTATGCAATCCAGCTGAATGAAGAATTTGTTCGCACAATTCAGGAAATTCAATTCCTATAGCTTTTGCTGCTTTAGGTACTAAAGATGTAGCTGTCATACCTGGTACTGTATTATATTCCAGTACAAACATGTCATCTGTGCTGTTCATCATGATATCTACACGGATTACACCAGCGCATTGCATTTGCTGATATACAGACTCACCAATACGTTGCATGGTAGCAGCTTGTGCTTCTGTAATTGGTGCTGGAACTAAATAATCAGTAGCACCCGTTGTATATTTAGAGGCATAATCATATTCCCCAGAATGTGGTCGAATTTCAATCACTGGTAAAGCTTTACCATCTAATACAGATACAGTAAATTCTCTACCATCTACAAATTCTTCTACTACGATGACATGGTCTATGTCTAATACTTGTTTTACTTCTGCATCAACAGTAGCTTCATCCTTAATAATCGCTACACCAATACTAGACCCTTGACTTGCTGCTTTTACGACAAAAGGAACTTTGAAATTTGTATGAATATCTTCTAAAATCGTATCCACAGGTTGTAATTGACTATCATAGGATTTTGAATTAGCTGTAGGAATCTGAGCCCCTAAAAATACATGTTTGCTCATTTTTTTATTCATTCCCACCGCATGCGCCATTACACCAGATCCCGTATAAGGAATACCTGCCATTTCAAGGGCCCCTTGTAAGGCTCCATCTTCCCCATATTTGCCATGAATCGCATTAAATACAACATCACAGTTTAAATCTTGTAAATCTTGTACTACTGTACTTGGATTACATTCTAATGTTGTAGCTGCATACCCTTTACTTTGTAATGCTTCCGCAATAGCTGCAGCCGTTCTTCTCGATACATCAGCTTCTTTTGATGGTCCTCCCATGAGGACAATAATACGTTTATCCTTCACTTTATTTTTCCTCCAATAAAGCTAAAAGTTTAGGTCCAAATTGATTAATATTACCTGCCCCCATAGTGATGACTAAATCATTAGGTTGAATGAACTCTAATACAGTTTCTGGCAGTGTATTCACATCCGCCACATAATGAACCTCTTTACCTGTTAATTCTTTAATCATCAATGGAATGGACATACCATCAATCCCCGCCTCAGGATTTTCGCCAGCACTATAAATATCTGTAATGAACACTAGATCAGCTTCTTTGAAAGCCGTACCAAACTCACGCAACAATAATTTTGTACGACTATACCGATGTGGCTGGAATAAAATTACTACTCGATGGTCTTCCAAAGATTTTGCTGCCTTAATTGTAGCCGCAATTTCTGTAGGATGATGGGCATAATCATCTACCACCCAAACGTCTTTTACATGTCCTTTTGTCTCAAAACGACGTTTCGCACCGATAAATTTACGCAAAGCTTGAGCAACTACTTCAAAAGAGATTCCTTCTCCTAAGGCTACTACAAGTGCTCCTAATGCATTCAACGCATTATGTTGACCTGGTACAGCTAGTCGTAACGTGCCTAACACAGTATCTTTATGAATTACTTCGAAAGTAGTAATCCCTTGTTCAATGCGCAAGTTCTCAATGCGATAATCGTTGCCTGCCCCCATGCCATAGGTAATGCATTGGCGCTTAATATCCGGCATAATACGACGAATCGATGGATTATCACCACATACCACAGCTATCCCATCTTCTGGTAATTTCATGGAAAACTCAGTAAAGGCACGCAATAAGTTTTCCACCGTTCGATAATGGTCCATGTGGTCATTTTCAATGTTTGTAATCACGATGCGCTTAGGATTTAAATGCAAGAAAGAACCATCACTTTCATCAGCTTCAGCGATACTATATTTACCTTTACCTACATGGCTACTACCATTTAAATAATCTACTTCTCCACCAATGATGATGGTTGGATCTTGGTTTGCTTCCATAAAAATTTGCCCAATCATAGACGTAGTTGTCGTCTTACCATGTGCACCAGCCACGGCAATACCATAGGTTTCATCTAACACTGCTTTTACCACGTCGGAACGGTGTAAAATTGGAATATTTCGCTCTCTAGCCCCTACAATTTCAGGGTTATCATCATGGATCGCAGTAGAGCGAATAACCACATCCACTCCTTCTACATGAGTAGCATCATGGCCCATAAAAATAGTAGCCCCTGCATTTCTAAATTTTTCTGTAATGGCAGATTCTTGAATATCGGAACCAGATACAATAAATCCTTTTTCAATCAATACATGCGCAATGGCACGCATGCCAGAACCGGCGATGCCGATTAAATGTATACGTTGATAGGTATCTAACATAGAGATACTCCCTCCTATGATTTCTTAATAGATAGAGCCAACTTAGCAATTTCTATAGCTGCCTCAGGCTTTCCTAATTGTAATGTAGCTTGTGCCATACGTTTGCGACATCTCTGATCTGCTAACATTGCATCTACCGCTTGCAATAACCTGGTACCGTTTAATTCTTTATCTACTATCATCGTAGACGCACCAGCGTCTACAAATGCTTTCGCATTAAATGTTTGATGGTCAGCAGCTGCATAAGGATAAGGGATTAAAATAGATGGTATACCACGCACCGCTAATTCTGCTAGCCCTATGGCTCCTGATCTAAATATCGCCATATCTGATGCAGCCATAGCCGTATCCATATTATCTAAATAAGGAACAATATGTGATGTTGAGCTATATACATCACCTTCTTGTATGCCTAATCCCTCACAAACACGCCTGTATTCATCAGTACCTGTAGCATGAATAATTTTAATATCCTCTCTACCTTTGTAGTGTTCATGAACGGCTTGCATCGCTGTATTAATACTCCGTGCACCACGAGATCCTCCAGCTACTAAGATAGCTGTTTGATCATCTTGTAAACCAAAGTACACTCTAGCCTCTTCCCGATTTGCAGTCACTACACTAGGACGTACTGGATTGCCCGTATATACAACTTTCTTTGCACTTGGAAAATGTGGAGTCGCTTCTTCATATCCTACAGCTACTACATCTACAAAGCGACTTAAAATTTTATTCGTTATGCCTGGTACTACATTTTGTTCTTGAATTAATGTAGGAATCCCACGTAAAGCAGCTGCTAATAGTAGAGGACCACATACATAGCCACCAGTACCTATAACAATATCTGGCTTAAAATCAGATATTAATTGATTGGCTTTCCACAAGGAGGACAGTGTTTTACCTGCTGTTACCAAAGTATCTAAGGACAATTTACGTTGCAATCCTTGTACAGGTAATGTAGTAAATGGAATCCCTTCTTTAGGAACAATCCGCGACTCAAGTCCCCTTTCAGTTCCTACATAAAGAAAGTTGGCATCTACCAGTGTTTCTAATGTTTTATAAATCGTGAGGGCTGGATAAATATGACCACCAGTACCTCCACCTGAAATCATGATATTCATGTATGCCCCCTTACAATCGTTCTACTAATCTTCGGAAATGATCGCCTCTATCTTCAAATCGTGCATACCAGTCAAAACTTGCACAGGCTGGAGATAATAATACTACATCCCCATCTTCCGCTATACGAGCACTTAAGGATACTGCATCTTCCATAGATTCACAACGATGAATATGAGGTACGCCCACTTTAACTGCAGCTTCAGCAAAACGCTGTGCTGCTTCACCAATAAGAATTAGTTCTTTTACATTGGTTTTCACTAACTCCATCATTTCTTCAAGATCTGTCATTTTATCCTTCCCACCTGCAATCAATACAAGAGGGAACGTAAAAGACTCTAAGGCTTTAATGGTAGAGTCCGTATTGGTTGCTTTAGAATCGTTATAGTACGTAACTCCATTTAGAGTACGAATCCGTTCTAAACGATGAGCCACACCATGAAATTTTGCTATAGCCTGATAAATATCTTCTACTGGCACACCCAATGCGTAGGTTAGGGCAATCACACTCAAAATATTTTCAATATTGTGGGCCCCTGGAATATGGATATCTTTTGTCGTAATCACTGGCACTGATTTACCATGCATCACTGCATAGCATGTATTATTTTCAAAATACGCTCCATCTGTGACAGGTCTTTCTTGACTAATTCCTAACACATGGCCTTTTACTCGTTTTGCCATATCAGCTACAATAGGAGAATCAAAGTTTAATACTGTCCAATCCCCTAATTCTTGATTACGAAAAATATTTTCCTTAGCCTCTTGGTATCGTTCCATCGTTTTATGACGTAACAAATGGTCTGGAGTCACATTTAACAAGATAGCCCCTTTGGTGCGGAACTTATCAATACTCTCCAATTGATACGATGACAGTTCAGCTACTAGTACACCTGTTTCAGGTACTGCCAAGGCTTGTTCACTAAGAGAGTAGCCAATATTACCACCTACATAGACATCCCATTTTGCTTCTTTCAATACTTCTGCCAATAAAGAAGTCGTTGTGGTTTTACCATTTGTACCTGTCACACCTAAAATAGGAGCTTTTGATACTTCATAGGCAATTTCTACTTCCCCTACTACAGGAATATTTCTTTTTTTTGCCTCTTGAATGATGGGTATCTCTAACGAAATACCAGGTGATACAACTACTCTTGTAGCCGTATCAAGCAGCACAAAATCTTGTTGCCCTGTAATCACTTCGATATGATTGTCTGCCAAACGCTGACTTTCAGTAGTATCAAAATCAATTTGTTTATAATCATTAAGCGTCACTGTTGCGCCTAATTTAGCCAATGTGTGGGCTACACCAATACCACTAAGACCCGCACCTAATACCAATACATGAGAATCTGAATAATCCATTATAACCACCTAACCCTATATGCAAGAATAACGGCTCTTACTAGTAGAGCCGTAATCTATATTATTTCATGCTAAGAAGTGCAATACCCAATAATGCCATTACCAAAGAAACAGCCCAGAATACATATACCACTTTTCGCTCACTCCAGCCACCTAATTCAAAGTGATGGTGAATTGGGCTCATACGGAAAATACGAACACCTCGAGTTTTAAAAGATGCTACCTGCAAAATAACAGATAAGGCTTCTACTACAAATACAAAGCCTATGACAATTAATAAAAGTTCTGTTTTTGTAGCAATGGCCATCCCTGCAAAAGCACCACCTAATGCTAATGAACCTGTATCTCCCATAAATACTTTCGCTGGATTCGCATTAAAATATAAGAATCCTAAGCAAACCGCACTCACGACAATACCAAAGAAGGTAACACTTAAGGAGCCTACTAATAATCCTACCACTGCGAAGGCAGCCCCTGCAATAGCAGAAATACCAGTTGCCAATCCATCTAAGCCATCAGTTAAGTTAACAGCATTCGTTGTTCCTAAAATAATGATAAATGCCAATATATAATACGCATAACCAAGATCTATAGTGATATCTACTAATGGAATCCATAAAGTAGTGGGCAATGCTGCATAAGCAATAGAAATATAGCAAAATATAACGGCTAACACCGCTTGACCTAATAATTTTTGTTTTGCTGTTAAACCTAAATTACGGCGTTTCACAGCTTTGATAAAATCATCACTAAATCCTAATGCACCATGGCCTAAGGTTAAAAATAATAGCATCCACAATGTTACAGAATAGGGTGGTACTATGCAAACTGTGATGACTAAAGCTAGCATCATAAATAATCCACCCATTGTTGGTGTTCCAGCTTTAGCTAAATGTGCCTGAGGTCCATCTTCACGAATCGACTGTTGTGCTTTCAATCGCTGTAATAGAGGAATCCCTATTTTACCGAATACTAATGTACTTACTAGGGCTAAGCCAAAGGCTAATGCATAGTCCATATTCATGTCACATGTCTCCTTACTTATTCATGTCGTTCTTTAAAATCTTCAATAATACGTTCCATTTTTAGGCCACGGGACCCTTTTACTAGAATCACATCACCTTCTTGTCTTACATCATAATAGGCATTGGCAATATCAAGATGACTCTTTCCTACATAGACATAAGGAACCCCTGCTTCTTTTGCTACGGAGGCTGTTATTTTCATCATATCGCCGAAGGTAAACACCATATCATAGTGCTCTTCTCCGAGAATCCTGCCAATCTCTTCATGAGCTATTTTGGAATGCTCACCTAACTCTAACATATCTCCTAGCATAGCAATTTTACGTGTCCCTTGCAACTGTCCCATAGCTCGAATGGACTCTGCCATACTATTTGGATTTGCATTGTACGCATCATTTAATACTGTGAAAGTTGGAAAAGCTACAATCTCTTGACGCATAGGTATGCCTGGAAACTCTTTAAAAGCCTCCACAATTTCTGCTTTCGGTACACCTAAAATCGTCCCTACTGCAATCGCCGATAATGCATCATACACATTGTGAATCCCAATCATAGGTAAAAATACATTCCAATCACCTGATGTATCATGAACAATAAAGTTAATACCTTTCGCTGTATATTCTAATTGAGTCCCTTGTACCTGAGAACTCTCTTGCATACCGTAGGTCATCACCCTTGCCTCCGTTACGTTAGACATAGGCAATACAAAAGGATCATCATGATTCAATACAGCTGCTCCTGTACTTGGTAAGGCTTCAATCAATTCTTGTTTCGCTTTTCCAATATTTTCTTGAGACCCTAATAGTTCAATGTGGCTAGTACCTACATTAGTAATAACCCCTATTGTAGGCTCTGCAATCTCTGCTAGTTCAGCAATTTGACCAAGCCCACGCATCCCCATTTCAAGAACACATACATCATGGTCTTCCGTCAATTGCAATAACATCTTTGGAACGCCAATTTCATTATTATAATTCTTTTCTGTTTTGAGCACTGTAAAGGCTTTTTCTAATACAGCGCTAATCATTTCCTTTGTGGTTGTTTTCCCAGAGGAACCAGTAATACCAATGACAGGGATTGGGAAACGTCTACGATGATAGGTTGCTAATTGTTGATATGCTTGTAATGTATCTTCTACTTCAATACAAACTAAGCCATCGATCGTTTTACCTCGTTTCACCACAGCACCAGTAGCACCACGTTCTTTTGCCACTGCAAGGAAATCATGACCATCAAATGTCATTCCTTCCAAAGCAACAAATAATCCATTTTTCCCAATTGTACGGGTATCAGTTGATACATCAGCAAAGGAACAAGTACTTGTTCCTACATAGAACCCTTGTGTTGCCTCTAGTACTTCTTGCACTGTAAATTGTGCCATATTATCTCTCCTTCAAGGCTTCTCTTGCCACTTCACGATCATCAAAATGGATAGTTTCATCTTTTAAAATTTGATAATCTTCATGGCCTTTACCTGCAATGATAACTACATCTCCTGTAGTGGCCTCTTTGATCGCCTTATGAATCGCCTCACGACGGTCTACAATGACTTCGTAGGTTACACCATCATGTAAACCTTCTTTCACACCTACCTCGACATCTTTTACGATTTGTACTGGATCTTCTGTTCGAGGGTTATCCGATGTCACAAATACGCGATCTCCAAATTGTGATGCAATACGTCCCATAATAGGGCGTTTTGTAGCATCTCTGTCACCACCACAACCAAAGACAACTAAAATACGATTCTCTACAATCTTCTTCGCAGTTTGTAAAATATTTTCTAATCCATCTGGTGTATGAGCATAATCTACAACGACTGCAAAATCTTGTCCTTCTTCAATGAGCTCAAATCGACCTGGTACAGCTGTAAAAGTAGACAATGCTTTCACAATCTGTTTCATCGTCAACCCTTCATATAAGGCAGCCCCTACAGCTGCTAAGGTATTATACACATTGAACATACCTGCAATTTTCGTAGAAATCGGATAGGTTTTTCCTTCATAGGATAAGGTGAATTGGGAAGATTTAGCAGTAATCGCCAAATCAGAAGCATTCATTGTACCTTTGCCTTCTGTACTGTAAGTAATCATAGGTGCTGTAGTCACATCTACAATCGCTTGACCATAGGCATCATCTACATTAATAACAGCGCCCTTACCTTCTTTCACCTGATAGGAGGCACTAACTTGTTTAAATAGCTTAGCTTTTGCCGCTAAATAATTATCAAATGTTTTGTGGAAATCCAAATGGTCTTGTGTCAAATTAGTGAATACGGCTGTATCATATTCTACTCCTGCTGTACGTCCTAATGCTAAGGCATGAGAAGAGACTTCCATGATACAATGTGTGACACCAGCATCCACCATTTGTTGTAATATTTGCTGTAAATCCGCTACATCTGGAGTCGTATTATGAATTGGATAGGATTGATCATCAATTAAGATGTGTACTGTTCCAATAATTCCCACTGTATAGCCTTGAGACCGCAACATATGACCAATGATATGCGTCGTCGTAGTTTTACCATTCGTACCAGTTACACCAATCATACGCATTTTAGATGCTGGATAATCATAAAAAAATGGAACAGCATCTTGCAAGGCTTGTCTTGTATCCTCAACATATAGTACAGCTACATGTTCTGGCACTGTCACTGGTTTAGAGGCAATAATCGCTACTGCGCCATCTTCTACAGCTTTATCTACAAAATTGTGAGCATCCACTGTAGCGCCCACTAAACAGATAAATAAGCTACCTTCTTGTACTGTTCTAGAGTCAGCCGTAATATGGCTAACAACGGATGTCAAAGGACCTTCTACTTTCGTAGGAGATACAACCTTTACAATTTCTTCCACTCGTTTCATATTGATTCCTCCAATCATAGAGAAAGCAGCCCAAAAGGACTGCCTTCATCATTCTATAATATCCTTTTTCATCGTCACATTTCGTTCTTCCACTGTATTCTTACTAGTGTAAACGAAATTATCTGGTAACACCATGCCAAGTTTTTGTTGCGCTATTTTTTGAATACGCGTAGGAGATCTTAGTTCTGCTAAGCCCAAATTATATTCATAATTAGTACGATTTTCTAATACAATCTGTTCCTGTAAATTGACTGTTTCTTTACGTGCATTTTCAGTGACACCTGTTAAGAGCAAGCAAGTCAAGCCTAATACCATCGCCAGTAGTACAGTTAACAAACACTGACGCATATCTGGGGTTAGATCCCAAATGAACGCTTGTGTTTTTACTTTCTTCTTTCTGACGGGCTCTACATAAGGCGCTGATTGCTCCCAGTACGCAGCCTTTCGTACTAACATATATATTCCTCCTAACTATAATTTTACGGCTACCCTTAACTTGGCACTCCGGGACCGTGGATTCTCTTCTACTTCTTTATCGCTTGGCTCTATGGCCTTATTTTTTGCTTTTACTGTGGGTATGTGGTGACACACACAGACTGGTAAGTTCGGTGGACAGGTGCACCCCTGTGCTAACTCTTTAAAAGTTTGCTTTGTAATTCTATCCTCTAAAGAATGAAATGTAATCACTGCAATTCTTCCACCTGGTTGCAACATAGATACAGCATCTACGAAAGCATCATGCAAAATCTGAAGTTCCTGATTCACTTCTATGCGAAGCGCCTGGAATGTTCTCTTTGCTGGATGAGGGCCATCTTGTCTAGCCTTTGCTGGAATCGCACGTTTAATGATATCCACCAACTGAAAGGTAGTCACTATAGGCATTTCTTCTCTAGATTCTACGATAAATTGAACAATCCGTTTCGCCCAACGTTCTTCACCATAGTCCCAGATAATGCGATACAAGTCATCACTCGAATAGGTATTTACTATCGTTTCTGCGGTCAACGTACTAGTTTGATTCATACGCATATCCAAGGGACCATCTTGCATGTAAGAAAACCCTCGTTCTGCTGTATCTAGTTGATGACTCGATACACCTAAGTCAAAGACAAATCCATCGACTTTATTAATTCCTGCCTCTTGTAATGCTTGCTTTAAGTTAGAGAAATTAGTTTTAATGATTTTCACCCGGCAAGCTAAATCAGATAATCTCTGAGAGGCTGCCTCTAATGCCGCTACGTCTTGATCTAAACCAACAATCATACCTTCTGAAGATAACCGTTCACCGATAGCATGGGAATGCCCCCCACCACCTAATGTACAGTCCACATAGGTTCCATTTGGTTTAATCGCCAATCCTTCTAGCGTTTCATTGAGTAATACACTCACATGATGAAAGTCCATAATTCCTCACTTAAAATCCAATATCATCCAAATCAAGTTCTTCTGCCATCGCCTCAATATTTCCATAAATTTCGTTGTTATATGCTTCCCAACGAGTTTTACTCCAAATCTCGATGCGTTCACCATTACCAACCACAACTACATCTTTTTTTAGCTCACCATGGGCACGTAGATTACTAGGTATCAACACTCGACCTTGTTTATCAAACTCAAGGTCAGCAGCACCACCTACAAAAAAACGAACTAGCCCACGCTGATTGGCTTTATTTGAGCTTTGAGAACTTAATTTTTTTGCAATTTCATCAAATTTTTCTTGGGTATAAATGGCTAAGGTATTGTCAAAATATCGTGTCACAACACAAGTTTCTCCTAGTTGTTCACGCATTTTAGCGGGAATGATCATGCGCCCTTTACTATCAATTGTATGTGAAAATTCACCTTTAAACATAGCAAGGACACCTCCTTTTCTCTCACCCATTCGCCCTATTTACCACTATATGGTAAATTTTACCACAAATCCCCACTTTTCACAACAAAATAACCACCCAATTTATAGATATTTATACATTTTTTTCCTACAATCCGTTAATAGCGAACAAATTTACAAATATTTATGTATATGTTCGTGCATAAGAAATAAAATCGAACATTTTTAACTAAATAATAGAGTGGGAAAAAGTGGAGGATTTTTTCCATTTTTCTTCAATTTTAATATTTACTAACTATAGAATAGGCTATTTTTATCCTATATTTATGTAAATATAAAGGTAATTAAAGAATTTTCATAATATGACAAGACATATCAATCCCATAAAACAGAAAAAAGACAGGTGAATCTAGATTCACCTGTCTTTTCCTAACAGTTATATGTCATATTCTATTGTCTCTATTCTATCGTATTATAACTGCCCTACACGTTTCATAGCATCATAAATTCGTTGTGCCAATCCAATGATTTGTCTTTTAGGAATGGAACATACGGCAATGCGAACACCACCTGCTACAGGAATTAAAAATACATTTTCTTTTTTCAATTCATCTGCCAAGGCCTTTGGATTATCACTTGGAATTGTTGCAAAGAAACCACCCATGTATGGCAACATTGGTAAGCCTATCGCTTTTCCTTCACATTCCAAGATACCTGCCCGTTCTTCTACGAGACGAGAGTAGCAATTACGTTCCTCTTCATAACGTTTTAATTTTTCAGAATCAAGCACGATATTAGCGACCGTACGCATAGCAGGTCTATTAATATTAGACCAAGTACCACGAGATGTCATTTGGTTAATATCAAAAAACTCCTGTGCCACTTCTTTATCAGAGGTAATCCCTAACATACAACCAACACGTTGACCGTACATAGTAAACCCTTTGGAAATACTATAGCATACGACTGTTAAAATATCTTTTGATAAATGTTCAAACTTTTTAAAGAATCGACGTACATCTTCTTTAGGTCCAGAGAAATCAATATACGCAGCATCCACACCAATAATAACTTTATTCTTACCAGTATTGACGATGCGTTTCACCAAATCTAATACCTTATCCCAATCACTGTCACATAAGGAAAACCCTGTTGGGTTATTGCCAGGTGTATTAAAAATAACCAGCACATTTTCTTGCTTCTCAGCAATTTCCAACATCAAAGATTGTAAAGCTTCAAAATTGAAACCATAATTCTCATCAAATAAAGGATATGTAATTAATTCGCGTCTATTATCTTGGCATATTTGCTTGTATGCCCCCCAGTACCAATCAGCGGTAATTACCTTATCACCTAGTTCTGTATAATTGTGAACTAAGTGATGAATACCACCTGTACCACCCGCTGTGGCTATCCCTTCAATATAGGCATCTGGCCGAGATTGTCCAAAGCATTCTTGTTTACATGCTTCTACAAATTCTTTTAACCCTTCAATCGGTGCATATGCAACATATTCATTACGTGGCAAATTACGAAACTCATCTTCTACCACTTTCAAGAAAACAATGTCGCCATTTTCATCTAGGATAGATCCGACAGTTCCAATTAATACATTTTCTTTGCCATATTGTTTCGCTGCCTCTTGAGCTTGTGAGTTTGTCGCGAAGATGACATCGTTTGCTTTTTTCCCACGTGCTTGTTTTGCTGCCATACTCATAGTAAACACCTTCCTATATTAGTTATATATATTTTATATTTATAATACTAGTTTACAAGAAAAATCATTCTCCTACAAGATGATGAGCTCATGTATACACAATAGTATTTATCTAGCAAAAGTTTTTAATATTTTGAAAGTTCAACATTAGATAATATACCTTATATCATAAGATTGCCACTTACTCATACTATTAGGTATTTAATAAAAGTTACACTGTCTTACATTATCATTTTTTGCACATAAATTTCTATGTTCAGTATTTCTCTATGCTAAAAGAATGCATTCAACACAGGTAAGTAAAAAGCAGATACATAACCAACTTGGATTATATATCTGCCTTCTATATTTATATACTTTTCTAGTAAGGAGTACGTTGTTACACCTCTAGTTTAACTATCTTCTGCATTTTACCTCAAGGAAATTCTGCAGAAGTCCATCTAATTATTCTACTTTACCACCTAAGTATGCTTCCATCACTCTAGGGTCGTGACGAATTTCTTCAGCTGGTCCTGAAAGAACGATTTTACCTGTTTCTAATACATATGCATAATCAGCGATTTTCAAAGCTTGACGTACGTTTTGCTCTACTAACAATACTGTCGTTCCTTCGGCGCTAATCTCTTTGATGACTTCAAAGATTTCATTCACAACCAACGGTGCCAAACCCATGGATGGTTCATCTAGTAACAACAATTTAGGACGAGCCATCAAAGCACGACCGATGGCAAGCATCTGCTGTTGTCCACCAGATAAAGTACCACCTAATTGGTAACTACGTTCATCAAGAATAGGGAATCGCTTGAATACTTTTTTAATATCATCGTTGATTTCAGCATCCTTACGAATATAGGCTCCCATTTCAAGATTTTCGTAAACACTCATATCTTGTAATATTTGGCGACCTTCTGGAACGAGAGAAATACCAGATTTCACAATATCATGAGTTTTCATAGATGTAATATCTTTACCTTCAAAGGTAATGCGACCTTCTGTAGGTTTTACTAAACCCATGATAGAACGCATGGTTGTCGATTTACCAGCACCATTGGCACCAATCAAAGACACAATAGAACCTTGAGGAACTTCTAAGTTAATAAATTTTAAGGCTGTTATATGACCATAACCAGCTACTACATTTTCAATTTTTAACATATTATTCCTCCTTTCCTAAGTACGCTTCGATTACATCTGGATTATTTTGAATCTCTTGTGGTGTGCCTTCTGCAATCTTTTTGCCGAAGTTCAACACTGCTAAGCGATCACAAATATTCATCATCAACGCCATATCATGTTCTATGACAACAACAGTGATACCTAAATCACGGATTTTGCCGATCAATTGACGCAATACTTCTGTCTCACTATCGTTCATACCTGCCGCAGGTTCATCTAACAAGATTAACTGTGGATGCGTTGCCAAGGCACGGGCAATTTCCAAGCGACGTTGCTTACCATATGGTAAAGACGTTGCTACTTCTTCTGCATCTTCTTCTAAGCCAACCAGTTTTAAAAACTCATAGGCAATACCACGGCAACGTTCTTCTTCAATGCGTTGGCGTTTTGTACGGAAGAAACTAGACAATACACCAGAACCTGTGCGGCAATGCATTCCAGTCAACACAGTCTCCAACGCCGTCATATTACCAAAAAGGCGAATATTTTGGAACGTTCTCGCAATCCCCATCTCCACTGTACGATGTGGTTTAATACCCACTACATTCATACCATCGAAGACAATATTACCCGTACTTACAGGGAATACGCCAGTAATTAAGTTGAACAATGTTGTTTTGCCAGCACCATTTGGTCCGATAACACCAAAGACTTCGCCTTGATTCACTTGGAAGGTAACACCTGTCAAAGCAGCCACACCGCCAAAGCTTTTACTTACATCATCTAATTGTAATAGCATGGGTTACCTCCTATTCTTGACCAGACTTGCTCTGTGCTTTATAAGCTTCAAAGCGTTCTGTTAATACTTGTGATTCTGGAATGTATGGTTTCTTTTTTACACCTAGTTTACGATAGATTTTGTCCATCAAATCTTCTGTCAAAATACCATCTGGGCGAACAGCCATCAAGATGACTAGTAATGCGCCATAAATAATATCCCGGTAATCTGCTAAGAAACGCAATACTTCTGGTAACAATGTCAAAATGAAAGAGCCTAGTACAGACCCCCATACTACATTTGAACCACCAAACACAGGGAACAATAAAATTTGCACTACTTTGTGGTAGCTAAAATCTGTAGGGTTAATGAAGTTTGTAATATGTGCATACAAACCACCGCCAATACCAGCAATGAAAGCACCGATGACAAAGGCTAGCATTTTGTAATACACCACATTGATACCCATCAACTCTGCTGCATGGTCATCTGCTTTAATAGCTTGGAATGCACGACCTACACGACTATTGTGGATGCGTAAACAGAACAAAATAATCACCACTAAAATAACCAACAAAATAATGATGGTCAACAAGTTACCCCATGTTAATGCGTCGATATCTAACAAACCGTCCATATCGAATTCATAGACATAGTTCGTCAATTCTTGAGCAATCGCTGGAATCCCTGAAAGACCCAAGGCACCATGTGTCACTTCTAAGTTCAAAAAGATAACACGTACTACTTCACCAAAACCCAAGGTAGCAATAGCAAGGTATAAACCTTTCAAGCGTGTAGTTGGTAAACCAATCACAACAGCTACTAAGGCCGCTACGATACCACCAATGAAGATAGCAATCGGAATCGGTAACTCAGCTTTCAGAGTGAGCAAAGCACCCACGTAGGCACCCACACTCATAAAACCAGCCGCACCCAATGTCAACTGTCCTGTAGAAAGGGTGAAGAAAATGGAAATACCCATAATAGCATTGATGATGAAGAACATCACAATTTGTAGATAATATGGATTTAAAATTTCACTCATGGTCGTCCCCCCTTATCTTTGGATCCGAATAACCCTTGTGGTCTCCAGAATAATAAGAGAATGATTAACCCAAAGGCTACAGCATCACGGTAAGAAGATGCTCCATAGGCTACGGAGAATACTTCAGATACACCTAAAATGAATCCACCAACCATAGCACCAGTGATGTTTCCAAGCCCGCCAAGAATTAACACTGCTAATCCTTTAAATCCGATAACAACACCCATCATAGGCTCTACGGCATCGAAGGATAAACCAACCAGCACACCAGCGGCAGATCCTAATGCAGAAGCGAGCATCACTGTTACAGAAATAACTAGTGTCGGGTTGATCCCCAATAAGGATGCCGTTTCTGTGCTTAAGGATACGGCACGGATAGCTTTACCAATTTTAGTCTTTTTAATAAGTACATTTAAAATCAACATTAACACAATGGATACGCCAAGTCCAATGATTTGAACCATGGAAATTTTGAACATACCAAAGTCGATAAGTCCACCAATGAAATCTGGTGGGAAAGAACGTGTTTGTGGGCCCCACACAAGTAAGGCTACACTTTCAATAAAAATAGATACGCCAATTGTAGAAATCAATGGCGCCAAATGGGATACATTTTTTTTGCGAAGTGGACGAAGTGCCACAAACTCTAACAAATATCCAAGAATTGCCCCTACGAACATAGCCACAAGGATGGCTACGAAGATATTAGCTTCAAAGACTGTCACCATAAATAAACCCACGAAGGCACCTATCATAAAGATGCCTCCGTGAGCCATGTTGATGATGTTCAATACACCAAACACAAGTGTCAATCCGATCGCCAATACTGCATAGAGACTGCCTAAAGTAAGGCCATTCACTAATTGCTGTAAAAACATCGTGTAACTCCTATTTTTGTAATGCGTCGAACTGACCGTTTTTAATTTGTAAAACTTGAACTTCCATAGATGGGTCACGTTTTTCGTTGAATTGGAATTTACCAGTTACCCCTACGAAGTCTGTAATGCCTTTTAATGCGTTACGGAATTTTTCGCGATCTGTTGTAGAACCTGCTGCTTTTAAAGCTGCTTCATACAAGAATACAGCATCATATGCTTGTGCTGCGAATTGGTCTGGTTCATGGCCATATTTTTCTACATAAGCTTTGCGGAAGTCGCGAACTTTTTGGTCATCTTTGTTAGGGAACCAAGGTGTACCTACGATCGCACCATCAGCAGCAGCACCCGCATTTTTAATGAACGCTGGACTGTTGAAACCATTGGAACCTACCACTGGTTGGTTCATACCAAGTTCACGCATTTTTTTCATAATCAATGCCCCTTCTTGGTACAAGGATGCAACGATGATGATATCAGGTTTTGCTTGTTGAATTTTAGTCAATTGTGCAGAGAAATCTGTATCTTTATCAGCAAATGTTTCTGTTGCTACAATTTGAACTCCTTCAGATTCCAATGCTTTTTTAGCAGTATTGTTTACAGATACCATTTGGTCATTGTTGTTAGAGTACATAATGGCTGCTGTTTTGAAACCTAATACTTTATGAGATTGACGAATCGCTGCGTCTACTGCCAAAGATTCTGGTACAGCATTACGGAAAATATAATCTCCAATATCAGTGATGCCTTCTGCTGTTGTAGAAGTACCCAATGCTACCACTTTATTTTTATTAGCAATCGGTCCTGCTGCCATCATTTCGCCAGATAACATAGGTCCAATGACAGCTACGACTTTATCTTTTGCAATCACTTTGTTCATCGCATTGATTGCTTCATTTTTGTCGCCTTTTGTATCTTCCACTAACAAATTGATTTTTACATTGTTAGCATCGCCATTAATTTGCGCTACTGCTAACTCTGCCCCATTCTTAATAGACTCGCCATAGGCAGCTGCTGCGCCAGACGTCGTAGTCAATAAAGCTACTTTTGCTTCATTTGCATTGTTTGTTGATGAACTATTGCCACCGCAACCAGCGATCGCCGCAGCTAAAATAGCCGTAGCACCCAATGCTAGTGCACGTTTGAACATGGATTTTTTCATGTTACACCCTTCCTTCTTAAAACTCTATCTTACGGATTTTCTGTTTCTGAAAGCCACCTCAATCTTTTTCTCTTTATCAGATTAAAACACAAATGACAATTCTATAGAAACCCTATTCTTATCTATTATGAATGTAACATGAGTAGTTTGTCAAATATAATTATAAGAATTTATATATGAGTTTATTTAGTAAACTAGTCACGTATATTTTCTTTATTTTTGTATTCATGTAGAGGACAAATATCTTTTTTGAATAGTAACTATAGGAATAGATAAGTTCTAATAGCAATTATATCCTTTTAGAAATATGATTCAATCTACGACTTAGCCATATTAAAACTGGCGACGAAAGTTAGCACCCTCATCGCCAGTTTAACACAGTTGAACTTTTATTTACTTTGTATCAATAAATTTTCATCACTATTAATTCACAGTATATAAATAGTCATACTGTTCTTGTGTCAATGTATCTAAGTCATAGCCCATGGATTGTAATTTTAGTTTCGCAATTTCTGCATCTACTTCATATGGTAATACATGTACATCATCTTCCATATCTGCCCCATGATGCAAGATATATTCTGCTGCTAAGGCTTGCATAGCAAAGGACAAGTCCATAATTTCTGCTGGATGTCCATCACCTGCTGCTAGGTTTACAAGGCGACCTTCTGCTAGTACATACAATTGACGACCATCTTGCATATGGTAGGCTTCGATATTTTGGCGCACTCGTTCATGAGATACAGCCATTGCTTCTAAATCTTTCACATTCACTTCGCAATCGAAATGTCCCGCATTACAAAGCACAGCGCGGTCTTTCATCACTGCATAATGTTCTTCTGTAATAACATCCTTACAGCCTGTGACTGTACAGAAAATATCGCCAATTTTAGCTGCTTCCAACATTGGCAATACTTTGAAACCATCGAATACAGCCTCGATTGCTTTAATTGGATCCACTTCTGTGACATACACGTGAGCACCTAGACCTTTGGCACGAAGTGCCACGCCTTTACCACACCAACCGTAACCAGCAACTACTACATTTTTGCCTGTTACTGTTAGGTTCGTAGTACGCATGATACCATCCCAAACAGATTGACCTGTGCCATAACGGTTATCAAATAAGTATTTACAGTTAGAATCGTTCACAGCGATCATTGGGAATGTCAACTGTTCCGCTTCAGCTAATGCTTTCAAACGATGTACACCTGTGGTTGTTTCTTCACTACCGCCCAATAGACGTTCTTTCGCATCTTGACGAGTTGTGTGTAGTAAACTTACTAGATCGCCACCGTCATCGATAATAATATGTGGTTTATGATCCAGTGCTTTGTTTAGGAACATCGTATATTCTTCATCTGTACAGTTATACCAAGCATATACAGTTAAGCCCATATCTACCAATCCTGCTGCCACATCATCTTGGGTAGATAATGGATTGGAACCTGTGACGATCACATCCGCACCACCACGTTTTAACACAGTAGACAAATATGCAGTTTTTGCTTCTAAGTGAACGGACACAACGATGGTTTGACCTTTGAAAGTTTGTTCCTTTTCAAAACGATCACCTAATGTGTTCAAAGTAGGCATGAAATTAGCTACCCAGTCGATTTTTTTACGACCTTCAGCAGCTAAGGAAATATCTCGAATTAAAGATTGCATTGGCGTTCTCCTTTTAGATTCTTCACTACAGATTATAATTGAAAGCTACCATATTCAGACATACGATGATGAGCTGGATAGTCTGCATTCACATCGATGCCCTTGATGACTTCTTTCACCAGCGATTGTAATTGCTCTGCCATTTGTTGCATCATGTCCACCACTTCGCCATGGGTTAAAGCAGATTCAGAAATGCCTGCAGCGTAATTTGTGACCATGGAAATTGTCATATATGCCATTTCTGCTTCATTGGCTAATGTCACTTCCGGTACATTTGTCATACCCACCGTTTGGCCACCTAACATAGCATACATACGAATTTCAGCAGGAGATTCAAAACGAGGACCTTCCGTACATACGTAGGTGCCACCATTGTGAACCGTTAAACCTAAGGATTTTGCGGCACTTTCAACAATACCGCGCAACTCAGGACTATATGGATCTGTAACGTCCACATGCGCCACTGGACGGTCTCCACCTTCATAGAAGGTATTTACACGGTTTTTCGTAAAGTCTAGGAATTGGTCCGTCAACACAAAATGACCAGGTCCAAAGTTCTCATCCAAAGAACCTACTGCTGTGGTAGATACGATGAACTTAACACCTAATTTTTTCAAGCCCCAAATATTGGCACGATAATTAATCTTGTGCGGTGGAATCGAATGATCACGGCCATGACGAGCTAAGAAATACACCGTCTTGCCCTCATAGGTACCGCATACATAGTGAATCTCACCATAGGGTGTCATAAGCGAAGATTCCGTCATAGTTTCAAACATATTTGGGTCGTACACACCAGTACCACCAATAATAGCAATGGATGACATATCGTTCCTCCTTGTGAAAGATAGAAAAATATCTGTATGAATTTATTATAGCATGGAATGAGCTATTTCTAATAAAATTTTAAAAAAACATCCCCACATAAGAATAGATTCCATGTGGGGATGTTGTTATATACGTATTATCTTTTATTCATAATCAATCATAACTTGACGAGGTGCTTGATATTCTATTTTTCCTGTACTATTATTCCAATCCAATGGATACCAAAACTCTTCTTTATGATGCTCCATATCCGAGAATATTAACATAAAGTCAGCGTGTTTAAACCCTAAATCTTCAGCGAATCTTGTATAGATATTTTGCACTGTATACGGACTATAATAGTTAGCAGAGTCTACTAATTTTTCCCATATTTTTGCTTGTCGATTATATCGATATATAAAAGTACGGGTCGATGTACCTCTATTACCATTTTTTTGGCCTGCATCAATCACATATAAAGTAATATCACGATTAACATCATAATAGGATCTAATCCGAAAAGTATCTTCCCCTAAAGTAGTTGGTACCTGTGTTTTCTTTCCTTTAGCTCGCAATTCAAGCTTACCATCATTTGGGTACATATACACTTCATCTGCATCGTTATTAAACCATATCTTATAATCGTTATCATAGTTTTTAAAATCAATTGTTGCTGAATCCACATTGCTAAACTTTGCTTCAGAAGAAAATCCCCCTAGAAAAGCTACGCCTAACCCTACGCATATTGTCGCTTTTATTAATTTATTCATATACATACGTCCTCTCTCAAGCAAAAACTATATGAGTTCATTATACTTAATCTTTCAATTAAAAACTAGTATGCATCTCATATTTTTACGTCATGCCAGTACACAATCTTTCATTCAAATACAGCTTATACACACCATCTCCTCAATAACAAGGCCTCACACATGAGATACTCCAATTTTTCTTTATTTTCCGCTCCCCACTACAAGTCCCTCATAAAATGCTATAATATACTCAATAACTATCAACACTGTAATCTATACAATAAAGGAGTTCCCCATGATTCGTATTGCTTTTGGTCAAATTCAGGTCCACCCTGGTGAGCCTGCTACAAACTTTCAATCTATGATACAAGCCATCGACTATGCGAAGGCAGTGAGTACGGACATCCTGATCTTCCCCGAATTGTGTCTCAGCGGATACATGGTAGGTGATATGTGGGACCAAGTGCCTTTTATAAACGATTGTCTCTACTATGGTGACGAAATTGTGAAAGCTACCACTAACACAAACCTCACTATTATCTTTGGTAATGTCGGTGTGGATGAAAGTCTCCGTAATCTAGACGGCAGTCTTCGCAAATATAATGCCCTATATGTAGCATCCAAAGGACAGCTGGTATCTAATCCATCTCAGCCTTATCCATTTACCATTAAAACTTTGTTGCCCTGTTATCGGTACTTTAATGAACCTCGGTATTTCACTAGTGCCAATGTAGTGGCGAAAGAGCGTAATCTATCCTTGTCGGATATCAATCAGCCTCTCACGATTTTCACGCGTCACGGAGCTTTCACTATTGCTCCTGTTATTTGTGAAGACAGCTGGGATACGTATTACTCAGATTGTCCCACAAGTCTTATGGTAGAATCTGCAAAAGCGAAAGGTCAGCACATTGATCTGATTGTGAATTGTTCCTCATCCCCTTTCACAATTCATAAGCAAGAACAGCGCCACGCCCTATTTAGCGCACAAGCCAAACAATACCATACTCCTATTGCCTATACAAACCATGTGGGCATTCAAAACAACGGTAAAAATATCTGCATCTATGACGGTTGCTCCACGCTATATGACGTGAACGGTTCTATTGTGGAAGAAGTACCTGCTTTTGAAAACACTGTACGACCTACCTTGTTGAAAGATACAGTATGGCAACCACAGCCTACTGTCTCACTGCAACCAAAAAGCACTCCTACTTACATCCCTACTCTATTCAAAGCCTTGCAATACGGCATTCGTCAATTTTTAGCTCAAACTGGTATTAAGAACATCGTCATTGGTGCATCAGGCGGTATCGACTCTGCCCTTAATGCTGCTTTATACAGCACTGTATTGCCGCCAAAGAACTTATACTTAGTCAATATGCCAAGCCGTTATAACTCGGATATGACGAAAGATTTGGCTTACCAATTAGCACGAAATATTGGTTGCCATTACGGGGTATTTCCCATTGAAGAAGGTGTCAATGCCACCATTGAGCAATTAGAGAATACTAACTTTACAAAGTATAACACCCCTGTCATCCCAGAATTACATGGTGACTCCAACACTACATCATTCTTGCAGTTGTCTACGTTAGGTAAAGAAAACATCCAAGCTCGTGATCGTTCGTCTCGCATTTTAGCTGGTATTGCATCCGCTGTAAATGGAGCTTTCACATGCAATGGCAATAAAACGGAATTCACTGTCGGTTATGCTACGATGTACGGTGATTTAGCTGGCTTCCTTGCCGTAACAGGAGATGTGTGGAAAACGGATGTGTATGCTTTGGCTCGTTACATGAATGAGCATATTTTTAAGCGTGAAGTAATCCCTCAAGGATCCATCGATGTGGTCCCCAGTGCAGAGCTTTCCTATGCACAGGATATAACGCAAGGCCTAGGCGATCCGTTACAGTACGAATACCACGACTGCTTATTCCGTGCCTTCGTCGAGGGTACTCCACGTACACTTCCTCATCAGCGTTTGACCCCTGAGGATATCTTATGCGCCTATGAGAACGGTACATTGGAACACCTATTAGGCTTGCAAAACCCTATTTCTCACTATTTCACATCTACAGAACAGTTTATCAATGACCTTGAACGGTGGTGGAAATCATTCAATGGCTTAGCAGTGGCAAAACGTATCCAGTCTCCTCCACTGTTCCTTGTCAGTGAACGTGCCTTTGGGGCTGACCTAAGTGAAAGTCAATTAAAACCGTATTTCTCACGAGGTTATGAGGCTTGTAAATCTAGATTGTTAGAAAAACAATAACATATACATGTAAAAGAGCTATCTGTCCGATGGTATATCATCGGTAGATAGCTCTTTTGTATATCGAGATAAAATGTTAAATACTATTTAATATAACATATATAGAACGGCTTTATTCCACAATCCAATGCTATAGAAATATTCTTAACTATCGATAGGTATGCAATTATTTACGGTTCAACAACTGCGCTGTGATTTGTTGCAATGCTTGAATTTGTTCATTCTGCACTTTCACTTGTTCAACCAATGCTTCTACTTGACCTTTCAATGTACCGTTTTCTTGTACCAAAGCTTTGATTTCAGTTTTCATCACTGGCACGATAGAAATTGGTCCATAATGTGTATGTTTCAATGCTTTTTGTTCTTGTTCTGAAAGTGTATCCACATTGACATTGAATGTATCTGTGTCTTGGTTATACAAGGTGGATTGGTATGCATCTGATTTGGAGCGAGATCCAACTTTAAGGCTCATACCCACATTGTACATTTTTTCAGAGTTTCCTACTGCCATACCGCCATGAAGTAGTACATCTTCATTTGGATAATATCCAACACCTAGTGCTGTTCCTGTGGCCCCTTTGAAATGTCCTACACCAGCCATGATTTGGAATTTGTCATCTGCATCAAAGGATAATGGTTTCAAGGCAGATAGAGCAGCGTTTAAAGCACCAGATGTGTTGACTCTGTGGCCTAGTTGATCTAACTTAGTTTCTACAGAGTTCATACGTGTATGAACTTCTTTTACTAATGCTTCGTCTACACCGCCTTTAGGACCTTGCGGACCTGCTTCACCTTGCGGACCTTGTGGGCCAGGTACTCCTTGCTCACCTTTGTCGCCTTTGTCACCCTTTTCACCTTGAGCACCTTTTGGGCCTTGATCTCCTTTTGGTCCCGCTACTCCTGGGTCACCTTTTTCGCCTTTTTCACCTTGAGCACCAGTTGAACCTTGTGGGCCTGCTGGACCCGCTACTCCTGGGTCACCCTTTTCGCCTTTTTCACCTTGAGCACCAGTTGAACCTTGTGGGCCTGCTGGGCCGGCTACTCCTGGGTCACCTTTTTCACCCTTTTCACCTTGGGCTCCTGTTGCTCCTTGCGGACCTGCTGGGCCGGCTTCACCTTGTTCACCTTGGGCTCCTGGCGCACCTTGTGGGCCTGTTGGACCCGTTGGACCTGCTGGGCCGGTTTCACCTCGTTCACCTTGGGCTCCTGGCGCACCTTGTGGGCCTGTTGGACCTGCTGGACCTGCTGGGCCGGTTTCACCTCGTTCACCTTGGGCTCCTGGGGCACCTGCTGGACCCGCTGGGCCAGTTTCACCTCGTTCACCTTGGGCTCCTGGGGCACCTTGTGGACCCGCTGGGCCTGCTGGACCGGCTGGACCAGCTTCACCTCGTTCACCTTGAGCTCCTGGGGCACCTTGTGGGCCTGCTGGTCCTTGTGCTCCTGGTGCTCCGTCTGCTCCTTTAGGGCCTGCTGGGCCTTGTGGACCTACTGGGCCGGCTACTCCTTGGTCACCTTTTTCTCCTTTTTCACCTTGGGCTCCTGTTGCTCCTTGTGGACCCGCTGGACCGGCTACTCCTTGGTCACCTTGCTCCCCTTTGTCACCTTTCGGTCCTTTAAAGTCTGGATCTTGCTTTAAAGCCTCACGGTTCAATTCGATCGTTACGTATTTTTTATTATCTGCTGTTGTTTTTTCTACAACTTTGAAGTCGCTAGATTTAAAATCTAATCCTTCAATCGTTCCTGCGTTTACTTTATTTCCTGGTGTAAATGCAGGAGTATCTCCAGATCCACCTGTGTAGATATTCCAGCTATTTCCGCCAGTGATATTAGCCAATTTATTGTTGATTTCACTTGCTACGCTATATAATTGGCTACCATTGATGGCATCTGTACTTGTCGCACTAATTAAACCTGGTGCTACGTGTTGGATACGGCGTGTTTGGTCGGATTTACCAACGCTGATTACACCTGTTACGGTGTTGCCACCAGCAAAGTTCAATGTATATGTCTTAGCAGATGTTCCTGTACCTAGGTTCAATGTATCAGTCGTATAGGCATTATCAGTACCTTTTGTACTATCACCAGCTGTTGCAACTGTCTCTGCTTCACTGCCGAGAGCCACGCTTTTTGCCACATTGGCAATGGCTTTATAGCCTAAAGCAAGACTGGATTCTTCTTTTGCTTCACTTTCATTGCCAAAGGCAGCGGCATTTGTTTTCAATGCTTTTGTACTTTTACCGATGGCAATGGTTTCAGTAGCTGTTAACCCACCATCAATCGTATTAGCTTTTTTACCGATAGCAATATTGTCATTACCAGTAATAGAGTTCCCCGCTTCATGACCCATAGTAATGTTGTCATCACCTGTAATCGAGTTACCTGCTTTGTAACCGGCTGCGTAGTTATTATTACCTGTTACTTTAGTACCTGCCTCCGCACCTGCTACATAGTTACTATTACCACTAACTTTATTACCACTGTAGTAACCTAATGCCGTATTAAAGTTACCAGTTATTTCTTTACCTGATTCTTTACCTAATACTACGTTACTTTCACCATCTACCCAGCTACCTGAATTGACACCTGCTGCCAAGTTATCTTGTCCTGCAATCCATCGACCTGCACTAAAGCCCAATGCAATGTTGTGCTCCGCACCATCTACAGTACCGACATCAGTCGTACTTTCCACACCACCATTTGCATTATAGGTATTTGTCCATCGATGGCCTACATAGTTACCAGCATTTTCCGCAAAGGCAATATTGAAATTACCAGCTACATGAGAGCCTGCCGCTTTACCAAATGCCATGTTATTGGAGCCTTTGGATTGACCGTATCGAACGGCTGCTTCAGTGGCTGCTGCATCCACAACATGTCCATCTACATCTTGACCTGCGTTCAGACCTAAGGCAATGTTATACACACCTTTTACATTAACCCCAGAGTTTTGTCCAATGGCGATGTTGCGGCTACCAGACATGTTGGCACCAGCATCTTGACCATAGATAAAGTTATGGTCACCAGTCACACCCTTACCAGCAGTATGACCTAATGCAAAGTTATCGGAACCCGTCATATTTTCACCAGCATGGAATCCAAAACTTACATTTCGATTACCTTTGTTGTTGTAGGCAGCGTTTTCACCAAAGCTAAAATTATAGTTGCCTTCAGATTTAGAGTCTTGGGAATAGGCATTTTCACCAAAACTAAAGTTATAGTTACCAGCTGCACGACGTCCAGCTTTCTTACCGAATATATAGGCATATGTACCACTACCAGCCCAGCCGGCTCCATCACCAAGAATAAATTTATGAGTATTGGTGCCCCACATAGCTTCCCCTGCTGAGTCACCCATTAGTATAAGATACTTAGATGTACCTGTACCATTACCTGCATCATAGCCAGCACGTTCTCCTAAGACCAAACTGTAAGATGCACCAAAACTACCTCTCCCCGTGGTATTCATTATATTATTCTTCGCATTTGCATAGAACCAGACACCATCCCCTACGGTAAGGTTATTGGTATTCGTACTTGTATCCGCACCTGTCTGCGCTCCCCCAACTACTAAGTTATCTGTATCTGCGGCCAATCCCATCGTAGAAATACTTGCCAATACTAAAGCTGTCAATACTGTCGATCGTTTGTGTTGCATAACTCTTCCTTTTTCCTTCATTGTCACACGCATCATATACTCAATTGTTTTTATGTAAAACATACTCATAATTCTACCCAATCTATACTAGTAAATCAATAGGATAATGCTCATAGCTTATGCTGAAATTGCATACTTCCATCATAGCATTTACACTATGTTTAATCGTTTACCCATATACTACTTTCAAATGCTTGACCATTTACTCATACAGTACTTTCAAAAACGATATAACTCATGCCAAAAATTATATTGTAATGATAATCGTTATAGATTACAATAAAGTTAACCCTATGGGTTGCGTTTTAATGTGTATTTGGAGGTATATTATGCAACAAGCATGGAAAGACTTCAATACAGGTGTATGGGATAAATCCGTGGACGTACGCGATTTTATCCAACGAAACTATGTGCCTTATGTAGGCGATGATTCTTTTCTAGTAGGTCCTACAGAACGAACTACTAGACTTTGGCAACGGGTATTAGATTTATATGAGGAAGAACGACAAAAAGGTTCTGTCATCGATGCAGATACTGATGTAGCAACTCATATTACGGCGCATGCCCCTGGATATATTATTAAAGAGGATGAACAAATTGTTGGTCTTCAAACTGATTATCCTTTGAAACGTGCCATGTTCCCTTATGGTGGTTTACGAACTGCTAAAAGTGCTATCGAAGAGTATGGTTACAAAATGGATCCAACTCTTGAAAGCTTCTTTAAAACTCATCGTAAGACACACAATGATGGTGTATTTGATGTATATACACCTGAGATGAGAGCTGCTCGCTCTGCTCACATTATTACGGGCCTACCTGACGCGTATAGTCGTGGCCGAATTATCGGTGATTATCGCCGTGTAGCCTTATATGGTATAGACTATTTGATCAAAGACAAAGAAGATCAATTTAATATTACCATGGGCGATATGATGCCAGATGTCATTCGTGACCGCGAAGAAATTCGAGATCAAATCCGTTCTTTGAAAGAGTTAAAAGAAATGGCTGCGTCCTACGGATTTGATATCTCCAAACCTGCTACCGATGTAAAAGAAGCGATCCAATGGTTATACTTTGGCTATTTGGGTGCTATCAAAGAACAAAACGGTGCAGCTATGTCCATCGGACGTAACTCCACTTTCTTGGACATCTATGCAGAACGTGATTTGAAATCTGGTAAATATACAGAAGAACAAATCCAAGAAATGGTGGATCACTTCATTATGAAATTGCGCATGGTTCGTTTCGCACGTATCCATGAATACAACAATTTATTTACTGGTGATCCTGTATGGACAACTGAGTCTATCGGTGGTATGGGCACTGATGGACGTACACTAGTGTCTAAAACGGCATTCCGTGTTCTACATACATTGCAAAACCTTGGTCCAGCTCCTGAACCAAACTTAACAGTACTTTGGTCTCCTTCCCTTCCTGAAGGTTTCAAAAAGTTCTGTGCGAAGCTCTCTATTGCAACATCTTCCATTCAATATGAGAACGACGAAATCATGCGCCCAAATTCTGGCGATGATTACGCTATCGCCTGCTGCGTATCCCCTATGCGTATTGGTAAAGAAATGCAATTCTTTGGCGCTCGCTGTAACTTAGCGAAAGCCTTATTATACGCAATCAATGGTGGCGTAGATGAAAAGCTGAAAAAACAAGTAGGTCCAAAATTCCGCCCTATTACTTCAGAATACCTTGACTTCGACGAAGTCATGGAACGCTTTGAAGATATGACGGAATGGTTAGCAGGTGTATATGTGAATGCTTTAAATATCATTCATTACATGCATGACAAATACGCCTATGAAAAATTGGAAATGGCATTGCATGACCGTAAGGTGACACGTTGGTTTGCCACAGGTATCGCTGGACTTTCCGTTGTAGCCGATTCTCTATCTGCTATTAAATATGCAAAAGTAAAACCAATTCGCGATGAAAATGGTATTGCTATTGATTTTGAAATTGAAGGCGAATTCCCTAAATATGGTAATGATGATGATCGTGTAGATGAATTAGCAGCTACAGTCGTATCTGGTTTTATGAATAAAATTCGTAAACACCCTACGTATCGTCAATCCGTGCCAACCATGTCACTATTAACCATTACATCGAATGTGGTATACGGTAATGCTACTGGTGCTACTCCTGACGGACGTAAAGCAGGTATTCCATTTGCCCCAGGAGCCAACCCTATGCATGGTCGTGACGAACACGGTGCTATCTCTTCCCTAGCATCTGTTGCTAAAATGCCATGGCGTGATTGTTGCGATGGTATTTCTAATACATTCTCTATTATTCCAGATTCTCTTGGTAAGTCCGGAGAGTCTATGGTGACACTAGGCGACTTAGATTTAGACTTAGACCTAGGCAATATTGAACATGCCTTAGCTGATGGTTGTGAAAATCTAGCTTGCCGTGAGCCAAATGTTACTTTCCCAGAAGAAAAGGAGTAAATATGACTAACGAACAACAAGTCGATAATTTAGTACAGTTATTAGATGGGTACAGCAAAAAAGGCGGCCACCATTTAAACGTAAACGTATTCAATCGTGAAACATTATTAGATGCTCAAAAACATCCTGAATTGTATCCACAATTGACTATCCGTGTATCTGGTTACGCTGTTCATTTCAACAAGTTGACAAAAGCACAACAAGACGAAGTGATCTCCCGTACATTCCATCAATCCATGTAATACACTATGGTAGGTCGCATTCATTCCATTGAGACCATGGGTACTGTAGATGGTCCGGGCATGCGATTTGTCCTCTTCCTTCAAGGTTGCCCATTGCGATGTGCCTATTGCCATAACCCAGATACTTGGGATCCCTCTACGTATGCCCAAGAAATGACGGTGGCAGATGTGTGGACACAATTTGAAAGGAATCGAGACTTTTATATCACCGGAGGCATTACCGTCACTGGTGGCGAAGCATTGTTGCAACTCCCTTTTATTATCGAACTCTTTACTTTCTTTCACGGAAAGGGAATTCATACTTGTCTAGATACAAGCGGGATTTGCTACACACAGGAACAGGCTAGAGAGTACAAACTGCTTCTTGATGTAACGGATTTAGTCATTCTTGATGTGAAAGAGATCGATTCCTCTATACACGAAACACTAACCGGCAAACCTAATGATGCGGTCCTAGAGTTCGCTCAATTTGTAGACGATCATGGCACCGATTTTTGGGTACGCCACGTGGTAGTCCCAACCATCACAGATAATCGCGATCGCTGGTATCGGCTTGGTTTCTTTCTAGGTGCCTTCAAACATTTGAAAGCTGTAGATTGCTTACCTTACCACGTCATGGGGGTTAATAAATATGAAAGTCTTGGCATTTCCTATCGCTTAGATGGAATACCGCCCCTCTCAAAAGCTGACGCACAGCGTGCACTCCGCGTTGTCCTTTCTGGAATACGCGACTACCGCCGAGGTTTATGGTGTCCTCTTAAAACACCAGAAAGTTAAACTCATAAGAATACTTTCCTGATCTTTCATAAAAGCGCACTATCCTTCGTGGACGGTGCGCTTTTCTCTATGCTTCTATCGGCATATCTGTATACCTCTGTATATCTGTATACATATATGTATTTGTATATGTATCTGTCTGTATCTGTATATGCGTATATATCTAGCACACTAGCCTCTTCTGTTGAAATATTGATATGTATTTCTAATGGATAACTTTTACATATTAGATATTTAGTTGTATAATAGGAGGGTATTATTTCAGACTATCTCACTATGATTTTGGTTCAAGTGAATCCTATGTGCACTACTGCACCATCATAGTCTTTTGTATCTAAAGTTAGGAGGCATTTCATGGCATCGTCGTACATGCTACAATTACATCTTGGCGCCGTAGAAACGGTCATACTCTCACTGTTTTCCTTTTTACTGGGAGCCTTTATGCACAAGCACATTAACATCTTGCATCGCTGGGCTATCCCAGTCCCTGCTATTGGTGGTTTAACTGTAGCAATGATTGTATTTCTATTACAAATTTCTGGTCTTATAATCATTACTCTGGACAAGGCTGTTCTTGTTCCTGCTATGGTGGCATTCTTCGCCACTATGGGGCTAGTGGCACCAGTGCAGATTTGTACATCTTCGTTAAAAGCCATCCCTCGCTACTGGGGCATGAGTACTTTGCTTGTGATTATGCAAATTAGCATTGGCTTAGGACTAGCGAGTTTATTCGGATTAGACAAACACTACGCTATTTTATTAGGCTCTCTATCTCTTGAAAGCAGCTACAACTTTGTGTCCGCCTTAGGTCATGATTTAGGGAATGCTTTAAATGGTGAGACTGTAGCACATGGTATCATTGCTTTCACTACCATTATTGGTGTATTCATCGGCGGTCCTATGGGACAATATTTAATCGAAAAGTTCAATCGCTATGAAACTGCCCCTCCTCCACCAGACTCACCAGCACCCACACCGATTGGGATTATCATCAACTTATTGTTGGTCCTTATCTGTGTAAGCATCGGCATCGGCGGTTCTCACTACTTATTAGATACCTTCGGATTACATATTCCTACGTTCATCGTATCTATGGTATTGGCCATCCTCATTCGTAATGGTGGTGATGCAATGGGGCAAACTTTCATCAATTCCAAAGCTATTGCCTTATTCAGCCAAATTAGCATTACTATTTTCTTAACTACTGTATTTATGAGCATCCCTGTAATCGCATTACGATCTCTTACAGGGCCAATGCTTGTGATTCTTGTGGTACAAGTCATTGCGATTATTCTGTTTACACGATTCATCGTGTTCCCTGTGCTATGTAAAGATTACGACGGCGTTGTCATCGGTGCTGCCTTACTTGGTCACGGCTTGGGTATCACACCAAACACGGTAGCAACCATCGCTACCCTCGGTGGTCGCTACAGAAAATCTGTGAAAGCTTTCCTAGTTGTTCCTATTACAGCTACTGTATTAATCAATGTGTTCGGTATACCTATTTTACATTGGATCATGCAGTTCTATTGGTAATCTAAGTATTTTCTCATTGGATTTACGATTATACATTACATATACCCCAACCTACTGTGTCAGGCTGGGGTATTTTTACTATCTGCGTATACGAACACTGCTAATACATATATAAAAATAGAGGGCATTGATATATGACTATCAATGTTCCTCTATTTTTGTTATCTATTTACTTGTCATCTCATGATTGTAATTATAAGAATAAATTAATGATTTCTACACCAATTAATCCACATACGGCAATCACTGTTTCTACCATACACCAAGAGCGTAATGTTTGTTTGACAGATAACCCGAAAAACTCTTTGAATAACCAGAATCCTGGGTCATTTGGCGGGCTAAAGAATACAGAACCAGCACCTACTGCAATTACCATTAACTCAGGGCTTACACCTGTTAATGGAATTAACGGCGCCACAATACCGCCAGCTGTCATAGCTGCCACTGTAGCAGAGCCAACAGCAATACGAATCACCACAGCAATTAACCAAGCTAATACTAATGGAGATACATTCACTTGCATCACTAGTTCGCCGATATAGGTACCCACACCACTATCGATCAATACTTGTTTTAAGGCTCCACCAGCACCTACAACGAATAGGATCATAGCTACTGTTAAAATTGCTTTTTCAGAAGTAGCCATAATCTCTTTCATAGATTTGCCACGAGCGAAGCCAAATGTATAGAAGGCAATGATCAAGGAAATTGTTAATGCCACAGATGGATCACCAATGAAGTTAAGGATAACCATCACTGGGGATGCTTTTGGCAAGTTAATCATTTTACCGATAGCTGTAGCTGCCATCAAGATAACTGGTACTAAAGCTGTAAAGATGGATACTCCAAAGGATGGCATTTCCTCTTCTGTAAATTCTTTATCATTGTGAAGACCTTCTGGGATATCTGTTTTGATATCTTTCACAGTATTATACAATACTGGACCTGCCAGAATAACTGTAGGAATACCGATTAAGATACCATATACCAACGTTAATCCAATGTCTGCATTAAATAATACAGAAATCGCTGTAGGACCTGGATGTGGAGGCAAGAAACCATGTGTCACAGATAAAGCTGCTACCATTGGCATGCCTACTTCTAACAATGGAATATCCGCAGATTTAGCAATGGTAAAGATCAAAGGAATTAATAAGACGAAACCGATTTCATAGAATAAAGCAATCCCTACAATAAATCCAGTTAAACATACAGCCCATCTTACATTATTACGACCAAACATGTTGATCAATGTAGTTGCAATACGTTGTGCTCCACCACTATCGGCCATCAATTTACCTAAAATAGCACCAAAACCTACAACGATTGTTAAACCACCTAAGGTAGCTCCTAAGCCTTTTTGAATAGTTGGGAAAATTTTGTCAAGTGGCAATCCTTCTCCAAAGGCTAATAATACACAGACCAATAGCAATGATAAAAAGCTATTCATCTTTACTTTTACGATTAGGAAAAATAGTAGAATAATTCCTAATGCAAGAATAACTAATGGCATTTCTAGTCTCCTTTCTAATTATAAACGACTAAATGGATGTTCCTTTTGGAACTGAACAAGACGTGCCAAATCGTCTTTCATATGAATATACAAACTTTCATAAATAGAGAAAAGTTCGTCATATACGGCTTGATGTTGCTCCTTAGGGTGATAGATACATTCAGGCTGTACTAGCTCTGCTGTATCCTTAATATCTGACAAAGTTCCATCAGAAATAAACCCTAACACAGCGGCGCCAAAGGAGGCGCCTTCACTATTATTTGGTAATGTGATATGTTCACCGAATATATCACTCATAATTTGTACCCACAATTCAGATTTAGTGAAAGAACCACTAATACGGATATCTTTCACATCTTCAAACTCACGTAATGCATCAAGAACAAACCGTAAGCTATAACAAATCCCTTCCATTGTGGCGCGAATCATGTAAGAGCGACTATGATTTAAAGATAAACCTACGAAAGCTCCACGCAGATCAGAGTTCCAATAGGGAGCTCGTTCACCAGTAAAGTATGGCATTAATAACAAGCCACCAGATCCAGCCGGTACATGTCTTGCTTTCATGGTCATTAAATCATAAGGATCCACCGATAATTGTTCCATTTGGGAGCCATGATAATGCAGGATACGATCTCGCATCCAACGCAAAATCATACCCCCATTGTTGATAGCTCCACCAGCTACCCACATGGTATCTGTTAAATTATAGCACCAAGTGCGACCTTTAGGATCCATTTGCGGATTTTCTGTGAGCATGCGTATAGCACCAGATGTACCTATAGTAGCACTTAACTGCCCTTTAGATACAGCGCCAATACCAACATTCACCAGTACTCCATCAGTAGCACCGATGACAACTGGTGTATTCACAGGTAAACCTAAACGCTCTGCTACACCTGCTACTAACTTACCACTATACGTAGTAGATACTACTTTAGGTAGTTGTTCCTCTTGAATCCCTACATAGTTTAAAATCTCAGAATCCCAAGTTTCTGTAAAGGCATTAAATAAACCAGAACTAGATGCCACAGATTTGTCTGTTACCCATTCCCCTGTCATCAACCGGAACATATAATCTTTAATAGACCCAATGTGTGCCATACGAGCAAAGATTTCAGGTTGATTTTCTTTGACCCATATGATTTTAGCCAATGGATAAGATGCATGTAAAGGGCAGCCTGTTCTAAAGTAGAATTGTTTGCACGCTTCGTCTTGTTCCATACGGTGTACAATATTGGAACTTCTGCTATCTGCCCAAGTAATCATATTGCCTAATAAATCAAAATGTTCATCTTGAGGAATAAAACTATGCATCACTGAGCTCAAGGCAATCCCGGATATAGTGACTAGTTTATATTGTAAATCTTTTACCACTCCAGCAATGACTGCTTCTGCAGCATCATATATTTGTTGAGGATTCTGCTCTGCTCGATCATATTGTGGTGTTTCTAATGGATAAAAAGCATCTCGTACAGCTACAGATTTACCTTGTGCTGTATATGCCATAGCACGCACGCCTGTAGTTCCCACATCAACGCCTATCCATACTGCTTCTCTAACTTCTGACATATATACCTCCTATCATCCAAATAAACTCATTTGCTCATCTTCTGGTAAGTCGCCTAAACAACCTAACTCAACCATTCGGTTAGCAATGGTTTGAGACATTTTTGTACGTCTCCGCAAATCTTTAATCGATAAGAACTCTGCTTGCTCTCGTTCTTCTACGATGGCATCTGCTACCTTTTCGCCTAAACTAGTAACAGCTACAAATGGCGGTAATAAAGAGGTTTCATCTTTAATCATAAACCGTCTAGCTTGTGATTTATATAATTCTACATTGCCGAAGGAGTACCCTCGCTGTTTCATTTCCAAGGATACCTCTAAGGCAGACATTAAATCTTTTTCCTTTGGTGATGCTTCATACTTCGCAGCTAAGGCTTTCAACCGTTTAAATTCTTGTTGCTGCTCTTCTAAGGAACCCATCATAATTTTCAAGTCAAAGGCTTTTGCCCGAATAGAAAAATACGATGCATAGAATGCTAATGGATAATTAATCTTGTACCAAGCAATGCGAAATGCCATCATAACATAAGCTACGGCATGGGCCCGTGGGAATAAATAAGAAATCTTTTTACAAGAAGCGATAAACCACTCTGGTACTTGGGCTGCTCGCATTTGGTCTTCATAATCTGTTTGAGCAATCCCCTCTTTATTCCGTTTTTCGATACCTTTCCCTTTACGCACATTTTCCATGACGGAAAAGGCTACATTATCTGCTACCCCATGATTGCGCAAAAAGTTCATGATGTCGTCACGCGTAGAAATAGCTTCATTCAATTTACATGTTCCCGTTTTTATCAAAGTTTGTGCATTATCTACCCATACATTGGTACCATGGGAGAAACCAGAAATCCGCACTAAGTCTGAAAAAGTTTGTGGTTTAGAATCTTCCAACATAGCCCGTACGAACCCAGTACCTGATTCAGGGACTGCCAAGGTCGCCACTTTATCCCCTTGCAATTGGGCTGGTGTCAATCCTAATGCTTTTGTTGAAGAGAATAGGCTTAATGTAGCAGGATCATCAAAAGGAATAGTAGTAGACGGAATACCCGTCATGTCTTCCAACATACGAATGATGGTAGGATCATCATGACCCAGTATATCTAGCTTGGTCATACGACCTTCAATAGAGTGATAGTCAAAGTGTGTGGTAATAATACCACTTTCTTTTTTATTAGCTGGATATTGAACTGGTGTGAAATGATGTACATCCATATCTCGTGGGCAAACCATAATACCTCCCGGATGCTGACCAGTAGTATTCTTTACTTTTGTAAAGCCAGTAGATAACTTTTCAATAAAGCCTCGTCGTTTTTGTAAGTCATTCACATCTGCATATTTGTAGGCATAGCCAATCGCCGTTTTATCCGCAATGGTACCTATTGTTCCCGCTCTAAATACATTGTCTCGTCCGAACAATTCTTCCGTATATTTATGGGCACGACCTTGGTAATCGCCAGAGAAGTTCAAGTCAATATCTGGTACCTTATCCCCATGGAATCCCATAAAAATAGCAAACGGAATATCGTGTCCATTGGCGATAAGTGGTGTACCGCACTCAGGGCAATTTCGACGTGGTAAGTCAAAGCCCCCCGCATATTCCCCTTTTAAATAGAACTCACTCCACTTACACTGTGGACACACATAATGTGGCTCTAATGGATTTACCTCCGTAATATCCGCCATGGTGGCTACAAAGGAGGATCCTACGGAACCACGAGAACCTACTAAGTATCCATCATCTAAAGATTTTTTTACTAGTTTATGGGCAATGTAGTACAATACACCGAAACCATTGCCGATAATACTCTTAAGTTCATAGTCCAATCGATCTTGCACCGTCTTCGGCAAGGGATCTCCATAGATAGACTTTGCTTTCGCATAGCACATATCTTCCAAGGCTTTATCAGCCCCTTCGATTTTTGGTGAATAGGTGCCATTAGGAATAGGTACAATATAATCAATACTTTGCTCTATAGCTCTCGTATTGGTCACTACCACCTTGTAGGCATTGTCTTCTCCTAAGTAAGCAAACTCTTCCAACATTTCATCAGTGGTACGCATATGCTGATCTGCTTTGTCTTTTGCATCTTTCACACCGCTAGCGGTAAGCATGATTTCACGGTACATTTTGTCTTTAGGATCCATATAATGTACATTACCTGTAGCTACTACAGGCATTTGCAAGGTATCCCCTAAACCGACGATACGACGATTAATCTCTTTTAAATCTTCCTCATTTTTTAACAAGCCTTCTTTTATAAAACTCTTGTAATTATCATGAGGTTGAATTTCTAAATAATCATAAAATGTAGCAATTTTCTGCAATTCTTCATCGGTAGCACCATGAACCATAGCTTGAATCAGTTCTCCAGATTTACAAGCCGTTCCTATAAGAATCCCTTCACGATGGTCTTCAATGACAGCTCTCGGCAATCTTGGGTACTCATCAAAATAATTCAAATGGCTAATAGAAATCATCTTGTACAGATTCCGCAAACCTACCATATTTTTTGCAAACATAATAATATGATGTGGTATCGATTGGTCCTCTTTTTCAATTAAATAGGCCTCTACACCATAGAGAATCTTCACGCCTTTTTCTAAGGAATAGGCTTGAGCCTCTGGAAATGCTTGCACCACCCCATGGTCAGTAATGGCTACCGCTGGGTGTCCCCAATCTTTCACACGATTCACAATGTCTTTCACTGCTACTAGGGCATTTTTCTCAGACATTTTCGTATGTAAGTGAAGTTCTACTCTAGTTTCCTCATGAGTATCAGTGCGTTTCGTATTGTCCTTATCTTCTACAGGCCGGACCGAGTCCATATTTAACACATAGTCTCGTACAAATTGCTCATCATAGATGACTTCCCCTTTAATTTGTACCTTCCCAACAGATTTTAAAATTTTTAATAGCTTTGGTCCGTCTTCAGAAGGGCTGGTAAATCGCTTTATGGCCAAACTATTGTAATCATCCACAATATGACCTGTAATAATATACCGCTTTTTAGGCTCTTCACCTTTTTCACGTGCTTTTTGTACAGCCTTGCTATCTTCCTTAGGCTTGATTTCTCGTATATCTAAACCGTGAAAGTACCCAGAGATAACAACATTCTCTCCTGTTCTCACAAAGAAATCATCTGTGCGATGCGTATCTGCCTCATCAAAAGCAGGACCTAATAACATCCCATCTTCAGTAGTTAGCTTCCGTCTTCGCATAGAATATGGAGAACTACCTGTCGCCGTTGGAGCTGGCGTATTAGGACGATCTATGACCACTGGTGCATCGTACAAATCATCATAATCCGAAACGGTTTTTATCTTACCATCACGGCCCACATAATATTCCGTCTCATCAAAACGACTATCATTATAGAAATCTACAAAACTATCGTAATCAGATACTTCATTAGCCTTTTGAAGAAAGGCATACTCTTGTTCATCTAGCTCAACCATATTCAGGTCATATCCCATCGTATATACATGACTGCTTTCTGGAGCTTTGCTAAGTACGAGCTGTTTCATGAAATATCCCGTATCTATGAATTCATAGGTACAACCAATTTCATTGCAAATCGCTTCGATTCGTCTTTGCACAACCGGATCGATGTCACCTTTTGCACCTGGTCCAAAAATATGTAATTTTCCATCTTTTAAGTAAAAGTAAAAGTCAATCTTAGACTCTCCTTTTTGTACCATATGGTAGTATTTCATATCCTTCTCCCTTACGGATTTGACTTCACTGCATCTTTGTTGATACGCTTCACAACATTAGGCCCCGTTATAATAACCGTATCTACTGGTTCATAATATGAATTAAAGGTATATGTAGAAGGTCGCCCATCTCCATATACTATGGTCCTCGTCGTATCTACAGAAATCCCCTCATGACCTGTCTCTTCTACAACTTCTTCTTTCATAGTGTCATCAATTTTTTCTATCTTTTTATTAGGGATTTTCTGCTCTGTACCTTTTGTAATTGTCACAGACTGCGGTACATCCTCCTTAGCCCCTAAGATGGTAATCGTCACATAACCAGCACCCTCTTCGGCAATCACATAGATGGGATGGGAATAAGGGTTTTTAAACTGAAAGTCAATATATCCCCACGCCACAGTAGCATCTAAGCCTACTGGTATATAGGAAACAGGCGCAAAATGCGTATCACGTTCTACAATATCCATACCAGATAATAATGCCGCATTAAACAAGGTAGAACTCACTTGGCATATGCCACCACCAATGCCTGGCACTAGGCGTCCTCCCATAAATACAGGTGCATCGTCATAACCCGCTTCAGCAGTCCGTTCTCCTACTACTTGATTAAAGGAGAAAATCCCCCCTGCCGGAATAAAAGTTTGATGAATTTTTTGAGATGCTAAATGAATATTATGGGCTCGGCTTGTATTAGAGCCATCAAAATAAGTCGTAAAGGACCCCAATATGGAAGTGATAGACACTAAATCTTTATCCGTTATCGTAGGCTGTGCAGACTCATTGATAACAAGTTCTAAAGTCTCTACCTTACCTTCTTGCAGTTGTTCTTGCAATCGCTTCATAGTAGCCGTCACATCCAATTTACGGCCTACCTTAGCGGGCTGATGTACGACTTTATCACCCTCAAGGGTAATAGTTGCATTAGTTCCTACTTGTCCCATGGCCTTTGCATAATTCATAAAGTAGGACTCAGCCACTGGTCCATCTACTTTATATCGAATGTTCATCTCTTTTCCATGAAGTAACGCATCTACTCGGTGCATGACATAGGTCATGACATCACTTTCATAGCCATAATCCATTACATCGGTTAAGGTTCCCACCCTATCTATGGTAATCCCTAAATCTGCTAAATTCATGGTCGTTTCTTTTCCCTTAGGATCTACTATGCGAATCCTTTGTGACTGTGTGTTCCGCTCTTGTAAATAGGTGTCTACTTCATCCATACTTTGATGAGAGATACTATGACCATCTATAGTTAATCCATAAATCGTATTTCCAGTAGGCCATACAATCCCTGTTACAGCTCCCCCAACGAGAGCTATGAGAGCCGCCACAGTGGCAATATACTTTCGTTTCATACTTCTCCTAATTTGCGCAATAGGCTAAACAAATATCTTGAAATTGGCTCATATCTGCTATACCTTGACGGCTTTGCAAAATTAAATGATACAGCTGGCTAATCAATGTTGCCACCGCTGGGATTTGAATTTTTCGACGCGCTTCAAAGGCTAATTTAATTGTATAGGGATTGGCTTTCATCCCTTTTTCCTTAAATAAGCTTTGAATCTCAGGTAATGTCATCCCATAATAGGCACATTCACTGACCATAAGTTGCAAATGCATTTGATTATGTACATAAGCCATCGCCATATCTACACTTTTATTCTTAAGCATAGAGGGGAATAAATCTAGTAATGTTCGTGCATCTTTTGCTAATAAAGCATCTTTAAAGCGAAAAATATTTTTCTCTCCAAAGTCTGTCATATGCTCTTTTAAAAATAGCCCTGTCATCGATTCCCCTTTTTTTAGTAGTAGGAACAATCGATCAAATTCTGTGCGCAAAAATGCTAAAGGCACATCTTTCCACAAATCTACCAAATCACGTAGATATGCCATACCATCGGGATCTATCTTTTGCTTATGAGCCTTGCAATGTTGTTGTATCCACTGAAAGAGAGCTTCTCCCTCTACTTTTTCAAACTTAAAGGATTCTACAGCTCCCAAAAATGCTTTATTTCCTTGCAACCGTCCATCAATAGTTTCTGGATACACTACAATAATAGGATCCTCTCCAGTATAGCTTTGCAAATAGTCTCGCAATCCTTGCCACTCTGGAGCCAGCTTTTTCTTCGGTTTATCAAAGATAGGCAAATGGACAAGCAAAAATACTCGTGGCTCACCAAAGAGCGATACTTCTTGTAATTGCCCTAAAATAGAACCGGGACCTTGCTCCTCACGCAAGGTAAGCAAGGTCCGATCTGTATATTGATGTAAGAGATTCTGTTTTTTTTCTTCTAATAATTGTGGTTCATCTCCATAGAGTAATGTAACCATCTGTCACCTCTTATAATGTTACTACATTGTTTTCATCACTGCCTACAATATACACTCCTTCCTCCACATCAAATTGACTGTGCAGGGTATTCCACACGATAAAATGCATTGCTCCTCGTTCTTGATAATGCAATAATTGATTGCTAGCGGTCAAGCCATATATTGTATTTGTTTCTCTCTTAGTATTATACACTATTTCTTGAACTTTTTCTCCTTCTTTTCTAGGATGAAAGTGAAACTTTCTATGTCCTGTTACGATAATTTCATAGCCTGCTTTGGTATGAAGTTGTACAGATAACCAATCTAGTGTTAGCTCTTTACCAGCTTGCCCTTTACTATAAAGATGTTCTAAGGTATCCACATGAGTGTATCCCTTCTGATATCCTTCTACAAACACACCATTCCAATGACTAAACCCACGATGATGCAAGGCATCTACACATTGTTTCATCGCTCGTGGTGAAATATCGCCATTCTTAGCATCTATATATAGGTATGCCTCCCTATAAAAGCCTGTCTTACAGACCATGAAAGCTGGACCTGAGGAGATAGCAATAGGCACTACTTGCACCGTTGGTTTTACATAAGACAGTCCTAAGGGCAACATCCCTACTACCAAGAGTGCAATGCTAGCCATCCTATTCCATGCTACACGAATAGGCTCTTTCAGTGCTAATAGCCAATACACATACCCTACGCACATATACCATACTGCCACTAACCACAAAGGCATGGGAGGAGACCACAATAGCCCTAGATTACGAATAGCAAATAAAAGAGACATGCTGGCTTTCAGAATGAAACCTAAGAGGGACCAACCTAATGTAAAAGTAAATACCATATTGAGCAAAGATAGACACAGACCTGCAATGATAGCTATATCTAACAAAGGACCTACAATCAGGTTGGACAAAATACTAAGAAAGCTAAGGATATGAAAATAATACAATTCTACAGGAAATATAAGAACTTGTGCGGATATACATAGAGCAATGCCTTTAGAGATAGGGTTCGGTGGAAATAGCCGATACACATAGGGATACAATCCGATGATGCCCAGGGTAGACCCAAAGGATAAGACAAAGCTAATATCTACCGCGAATAATGGCTTCCATAACAGTAAACATAAGGCAGATAGTAGGAGCGCATGTAACGCCCGATACGTACCGCCATGCATAACGACATATCCGCTTAATAGTCCCATCATGGCAGAGCGTAATACGGGCGGACTCCAGCCCACAATCGTACAGTACAGTACAATCAATGCACAAGTGATGAAAAATTCTACACCTTTACGTAACTGCAACCGTTGTAATACGGTAGAAATAATGAGAAATAAGAGAGCAATATGGGACCCTGACACCGACAAAATATGGATAAGCCCTGTTTCACTGAATAACTTTACCATCGTTTCTGGCAGCATCGCGTATTGACCACCTAGAACCAAGGAGGTACCCAAGGTAGCAATGGATGGATCTAGATTTTCTTCAAATTGTTGTGCCACCCAATGATGGGCTCTATCTAGGTAAGCACCCAGTGCATACCCCGTATCAGCTAGCCATATGCCTAGGGTTCTCTCCACTGTATAGTTCCCCTCTATGGTACCTTGATACAAATTTCCTTGCAATCCATCATTGATATGTCTCGTTTTCATAGATAAGGCACCACTTTGCTCATAATAGGTAAAGCCTTTCACAGTACCACGAATGACGTATCGGTCTCCCATATGAATAGTTGGTTCTCCTGGCACATAAACACGAATACTGCCCTTCGCTGGTACATGTTCAGTAGCGCCATTCTTTTCTATATCCATACCTTCTACATCAGCATCTACCATGGTCATAATGCCATCTAGCGTCACAGTAGGTTGTGGATTAGAAGTGAATTGCACATAATAGGCACCATCGGCACCATAATAAAACGGTCTATCTTCAAAATAGTGTGTGATGACTCGATCTGTATGCACATATCCTATAGCAGTAAATACAGACATAATACCCACTAAGCCCATCACATATCGCATCATTTTATACATATGTTCATTACGTTGTTCGTATCCACGTAATCCTATTATCCCAAGGATACCAAATATCGTAATGATACTTAACCAATACATAAGATAGGTGTGTAATTCGTTTTCGTATAGACTCATACAAATTCCCAATAGCATTCCTAGCACACTGGTGATACCTAGATCTATTGGCTTGGGTAACCTTTTCATAATCGTACTTTCTCCACAATTTTTTTATACAATGCAGGTCCGATGCCCTTCACCTGTCGTAATTCTTCCAAACTCTTGAATAGTCCATGCTCTTGACGATAGTCCACAATCTTTTTTGCCATCTTAGGGCCAATCCCCGATATTTTTTGTAAATCTGCTTCGGTTCCATCATTAATAGAGATATTTTGTTTTCGTAGTAACTCCTCAGGACTGCCGTGAAAGTTGAAATCTACATGAATATGTGCGCTTTCCTCTAAGGTATCTTCTAAATGTAGATGATTCACATCTGCATAGGGCAATAGTCCTTTACTGGCCTCAATAGCTGACTTCACCGTCGCAGGACTTGGTAGCTCATACAAGCCTGGTTCTTCTACAGCTCCTGTGACATACACCAAAATCGTATCTGCTTTCGTTTCCTTCTCCACTGGACCACCACGATTTCCTTTGTCTGACTGCTTCACAGTCTTTGGGGTATCAGATGGTGATCCATCGCCTTTCATTGGTGTATCTGCTATAATAAGATAGTATCCACATACACACAGTAGGAATAGGCATACGATGATGCCAATTCGTTTTCGATTTGTTACATTCATTCTATCACATCCTTTCAAACAAAAGGTTCGTCATAGATGAGTAGCATCCTTTTAAAATTCACTACCAGTATATATTTGGAGGTATTATGAAAGAAGATTTACAACAATATGCCCGTCTTTTACTACAAGAAGGTGTCAATTTACAACAAGACCAACTATTGGTCATCAATGGGGATGTAGAAAATAAAGATTTTGTATACATCGTTGTGGAAGAGGCCTATGCACTGGGTGCTAAAGATGTGCACATTAATTGGCGTAGCACTATCACAGCTAAGTCTCGTCTATCCAATGTGAAAGATGAAGTCTTATCTAACCCTGCTCCTTGGATTCAAGATATGTATCATCATATCCTTGATTCCAATGCCTGTATTTTATCCTTAATCAGTGCGAATCCATTTGCCTATGAAGGCGTGCCTTCTGAAAAAATCGCCCTCGCCTCTCGTAGCATGGGCAAGTTAACTAAATTTTACCACGAGGCCATTATGGATTCCACCCTTACTTGGTGTGTAGCCTCAGTAGCCACTCTCACATGGGCTGATTTGCTTGGTTATGAGGGCACAGAAGAAGAAAAAATCAACCGCTTATGGAATACTATCTTTACCTTATGTCGTATGAAACACGTACCAGAAGAAGAATCCTTCGCCAACCATTTAGATCGCCTTGCTAAGCGCACCAAAACACTGAATGATTTACAATTGGTATCCTTACATTATACCTGTCCAAACGGTACAGACTTAACTTTACAAATGCCAGAAGGGCACTTATGGTTAGGTGGTAAAGAATCATCTAAAAAAGGAATTATCTTTGATGCCAATATTCCAACAGAAGAAGTATTTTCTGCACCTCATTATGCAGGTGCCAATGGCATTGTGTACTCTACGAAACCATTGATCTATGATGGAAACCGTATTGAAGACTTCCATATGACATTCAAAGATGGTAAGGTCGTTGACTACGATGCCAAACAAGGTCGTGAGTATTTAACAAACCTCATTGAGACGGATGAAAACTCTTGCTACCTTGGAGAAGTAGCCCTTGTAGACCATTACTCCCCTATTAGCCAATCCAATATGATTTTCTTTGAAACCTTGTACGATGAAAATGCATCTTGTCATTTAGCATTAGGGGCTGCATATCCAACTTGCTTAGCCCATAGCGATGGATTATCTCAAGAAGAACTACATGCTCGTGGACTGAATACTTCCTTAGCACATACAGACTTTATGATTGGTCATGAAAAAATGAATATCATGGGCACCACTAAAGACGGCAAAGAAGTTCCTATTATGATTGAAGGACGATTACAAGTGTAGGGTCATCTAATATACTCCTATCATCTTCATAAAATCGTCAAAACTTCCAAAGTTATTGGAGTCTCTAAAACTAGCATATAGTAATAAAAAAAGAGGCACCTTGCATCAAGCAAGGTGCCTCTTTTCATTGTATCTAGTTTATTGTATTTTATATACTAGTCATCTATTGTATGACGACCTTATAGCCCCTTAGATATTAACCTATGGCACTATAATACATAGGCCTTACAGCAATGTATCTACGGCAATATTCACTAGCACATCCGATGGGCTTTCACAGATATAATCAGCACCAGCAGATTCTAATTCTTCCACTGAACCATAACCGTAGGATACCCCCATAGCCACACAGTTCAACTCTTTGGCAGCTTCCATATCGTATTTACGATCTCCCACCATATACCAACGAGAGATTTTATATTTTAGTTCAGTCACCTTATTCATATCTTGTAATGCTTCTTGCAAGATATCTTTTTTATGTACTAACCCAATTTCTCGATTGGCCCCACGAATTACTTCAAAGTATGGATCTAGTTTAAAATGCTTAATAATATCCTTTGCTTGTTCTTCAGGTTTTGCTGTAGCAATCCCAACATAAGCACCTGTCTTACGAAGCGCTTTTAAGGCTTCTTCAATTTGGGGATACACTGCATTTTCATATTTTCCTACGGAATCATACCGTTCTTTGAAAAAGTTGTAGGCCTGCTCCACCTCTTCATCTGTCATATGGCAATGTTCTTTAAAAGAATCCGCCAACGGTGGACCAATGAATAATTGTAATGTGTCCTCATCAGGAATAGGATGATTCATACTCGTTAAGGCATGACGTATAGACTTTAAAATTCCTTCATGAGAATCTGTTAATGTTCCATCTAAATCAAAAATAACACAAATCATAATGACTCCTATCAAAAATAAATGCGTTGTTATATATGTTCTAATACATATAATAAATAAAAGTTAATTATTTCCCTATGTCAATTCCACTTTAAAAATATACTAAGTATATATCTTCTTAGGTACAAGATACATTTCTTGATGATAGAAAATACCTTTACAACTCATACAGTAAAGAGTATACTGTATATAGAAAAGTTTCTATATAGTAGGAGGACAGTATGGAAGATAATCAAATTCCTACGGCCATTTTAGATAAATTAACAAAAGTTTGTACTTGCCGTAGTATTACAAGAAAAGCAATCAAAGAAGCAATCTTAGATGGTTGCGATACATTTCCTAAAATTAGAGAGCGCACTAGTGCTGGTACTGGTGCATGCGGTGGCAAAGGCTGTGGCCCACGAGTGGTGAAACTCTTAAAAGAACACCAAGAAGGACAATGGTAAGCGTGACCAACATAAGAACCATAAGATAGGTGATATACATCACCTATCTTTTTTATATACACAAAAAAGGCTGCTCAAGAATGTACATCATTCTGTAGCAGCCTTTTTTTTATTTCTTTAATGCTTCACGCAATGTATGCCAAGCAAGCACTGCACATTTAACACGGGCAGGCATGTTAGAAATATTTTGCAAAGCAATCGCATCTTCTAAGGCTTCTAATTCGTCTTCATCAGTCACTTCTTTTTTGATCATTCCTAAGAAAAGGTCCACTAGTTGGAAAGCTTCTTCTAAGGATTTACCAGTAATGACATCAATCATCATAGATGCCGATGCTTGGCTGATAGCACAGCCGGAACCTGTATAAGCAGCATCTTTTACAATACCGTCTACCACATTCACTTGCAATGTTAAATCATCACCGCAACTTGGATTATGACCATGTTCACTAGCAGTAAAGACCTCTAACAAACGCTTATTACGCTTATCTTGGTTATGCTCCAAAATCAGTTCCGTATACACTTGATCCATTTCCATGGTATTGTTCTCCTTACTCTGACAAGCCCATGGTTGGTCTAACTGTTTTTAGGGCTTCCAAAAATTGATCTAAATCTTCTTTTTTAGTATAGATATACATACTAATTCGACTGGATGCAGGTACTCCATAATACGCACCTAGTGGTTGCGCACAATGATGACCAGAACGTAAGCATACCCCATGGCTATCCATGATCGTTGCTACATCGTGAGGATGTACATCATCCACAGTGAAAGCAATAACTCCATGCTTTTCTTCTGGATTGGCACTACCTAATACATGAATATGTGGCATAGCCGCTAGTTTAGGTAATACATAGCGCACTAATTCTTGTTCATATTCATGAATAGCATCCATACCAAACTGTTCCAAATACTCAATGGCAGCTTTTAATGTAACAGCACCATGTGCATTGGGTGTGCCAGCCTCAAATTTATAAGGTACTTCATTGAATGTTGTAGTTTGTTCTTTCACATATTCAATCATGTCCCCACCAAATAAGAATGGATCCATGTCTTCTAATAAGTGATATTTACCATACACCACACCAATACCTTGAGAGGCACACATTTTATGACCTGAGAATACGAAGAAATCACAATCTAAGGCTTGCACATCAATCGCTTGATGAGGAGCCGATTGTGCTCCGTCTAGGATAGCAATAGCACCAACAGCATGAGCACGTTCCACCAGCTCTTTAACTGGAAATTCCATACCTAACACATTACTCACATGGGCAAAGGATACAATTTTTGTAGATGCATCGATTTTATCCATTTCACCATCTTTAATGTGTCCAGTTTCATCTAAGTACATATATTCCAAAGTAGCCCCTGTCATTCGGCATACATATTGCCAAGTCACAAGATTCGCATGATGCTCCGCTACAGTGATGACGATTTTATCTCCCGCTTTCACATGCTTCAATCCATAGGAGTGAGCAATTAAATTCAAGCTTTCTGTCGTATTGCGAGTGAAGATAATTTCTTCTCGTTTACGAGCATTGATAAAACGCTGCACCACATCACGAGTTCCTTCATAAGCCTCGGATGCTTCCATAGCAAGCACATGGGCCCCACGATGGGGATTCCCATTGTGATTTGCCATATGTGTTTCTAATGCTTTCATCACTTGTACTGGAATTTGTGTAGTGGCACCACTATCTAAGTAAGCAATGCGTTTACCACGATGAGTTCTTGTTAAAATTGGAAAATCTTTATATGCCTCTGCTATTGGTTTCATACTATCCCTCTCAACTATATTTTTTGTCGTAGTACTGCTAAGGCAGTTTCTTCCATTTCTTCATTGCCAATACGATCAATCAATGGTCGTAACATGGATTCTACGATGATATGTTTTGCTTCCTCTTCGTTAAAACCACGGCTCATTAAATAGAATAATTTAGCTTGGTCCAATTGACCAGCACTGGATGCGTGATTACCCGATACATTATCTTCTTTACATAATAACAATGGTAAAGAAATGGACTTTACTTGTGGCGTTAATAGTAAACATGTATCTTCTTCTGCACCTTCAGATGCCAAGCTACCACGCAAGAAATCTAAGGTACCACGGAATGATTTTTTAGAAGAACCATTCAATGCACCTAAGTTATTAATATTACTGATTGTTTTTCTACCGATATGTTTCATTAACATGGCGATATCAAATACTTGCGTACCTGTACCGCAGTAGCCTAAATCATGTTCCACTTCTGCGTAGTCTCCTACTAAATCTTCTTGATAATTCAAGAAGTTTTCAGAACCACCCAACTCAATATTGATGAACTCTACATGACCAGACTCTTCTACTCGTGTATAACGATGTTCAAATTGTTGTACCTTACCAGTTAGCAATTGCACTTTTTTGAACACCACAGATGCTCCTGTGTGGGACACGATTTCTGAAAGTAATCCCACATGACCATCAGTAGCTTCGCCTTTCAAGCAAAGCGTTAACTCTAAAGTAGAGTCTTTTTCAGCTTCGATTTGTAAGCGTGTTCTTTCACTGACAGCACCTTGTACATCAAGAACTATGGTCAATGCTTCCTTTGCACCAGCTGGCACTTGAATGTGATAGCCATGTGTAAAATGATGCGATGCATCACGCAAAGCACCTGCATGGACGCCTTCATAAGAAGACTCTAATAGTTCTTTATTTGTAATGTCTGTTACAATGTGCTTGGACCCTTCAACTGTCACTGTAGCACGTTCTGTACCAGCCCATACATTGCCTTCTGTATGATTTACCTTTAACCAACGGAAAGTCGGTCTAGGCAATTCATTAAAATGTAATGTGTTGCTCATCCTAACCTCCTATCCGATAGAACCTTCAAGTTCTAAGGTAATCAAATTATTCATTTCTACGGCATATTCTAATGGTAATTCTTTAGAAATTGGTTCTACAAAACCACGTACAAGCATTGCTCTTGCTTCTTCTTCACTAATACCACGAGTCATTAAGTAGAAAATCGCTTCATCGGAAATACGGCCGATTTTTGCTTCGTGCCCTAAATCAACATTGTCATTTTCAATTGTAATAGATGGAATGGTATCGGATTGAGACTCTTGGTCTAACATTAAGGACTCACAAGATACTGTCGCTTTGGAATGATCTGCATTTTTGCCGATATTCAAGACACCACGGTAAATCGCTGTACCACCACTCTTAGAAATAGATTTAGAGTTAACATTACTTGTTGTATGTGGTGCTGCATGAATAACTTTTGCTCCTGTATCCAAATATTGTCCTTCCCCAGCAAATGTAACGCCTGTGAATTCACAATGCGCTCCTTCACCAGCCAAGATACTCATTGGATATAAGCAAGATACAGCAGATCCGAAGGATCCAGATACCCACTCGATTGTACCATTTTTACCAACTCGACTACGTTTTGTATTCAAGTTATACATATTTTTAGACCAGTTTTCGATAGTAGAATACCGCAAAGTCGCATTATCTTTTACGAATAACTCAACACAACCAGCATGTAAGTTAGCTACATTGTATTTTGGAGCGGAACAACCTTCAATAAAGTGTGCTTTCGCGCCTTCTTCTACAATAATCAAAGTATGTTCAAACTGACCTGCGCCTGGTGCATTTAAACGGAAGTAGGACTGCAATGGAATATCTACAGTCACACCTTTTGGTACATACACGAAGGAACCGCCAGACCATACTGCACCATGTAAAGCTGCAAATTTATGATCTGTAGGTGGCACTAATGTCATGAAATATTGTTTTACAATATCCTCATGTTCGTGTAGCGCTGTCTGCATATCAGTATACACAACGCCTTGACGAATCAAGTCTTCTTGAATACTGTGATATACAACTTCAGAGTCATATTGAGCGCCTACACCAGCCAAAGATGTTTTTTCAGCTTCTTGGATACCAAGACGGTCAAATGTCTCTTTAATATCGTCTGGAACTTCGTTCCAGTCTTCTTTCATATCAATTTTAGGTTTTACATAGGTCACGATATCTGCCATATTTAAGGCACTAATATCAGGTACCCAATTAGGAACATCTAATTGATTGTAAATTTCAAGAGATTTTAAACGGAAATCTAACATCCATTGTGGCTCATTTTTGTTAGCCCATATTTCACGAATGATATCTTCTGTTAAACCAGCTTCTGATTTATAGGAGAAATCAAATTCATTACGAATGTCATAGACGCCGCGATCCATCTCCTCAATTTGAGTTTTCTTTCTCGCTTCCATGAAATCCTCCTATACTAAATTTTTATATGCGTCGTAGCCTTTTTCTTCGATTTCACGAACGAGTTCAGGGCCACCAGTTTTTACAATACGGCCATCGATTAAGATGTGTACATAGTTTGGATTTAATTTTTGAAGAATTTGATTATGGTGAGTGATGATTAGCACCGCATTCTCTTCATTATGGAAACGGTTTACACCTTCAGATACGATACGAACAGCATCTACATCAAGACCAGAATCAGTTTCATCAAGGATAGCCAATTTAGGATTCAAAATAGACATTTGAAGAATTTCATTTTTCTTTCTTTCACCACCGGAGAAACCTTCGTTCACATAACGGTTAGCGTAAGAAGTATCGAAAGATAATTCTTCCATTTTTGCTTTCAATTCTTTTTTGAAAGCTAAAGCACGTACGTTTTCACCAGTAATTGTATTTTTAGCCGTGCGGATGAAGTTTTCTACTGTAATACCTGGTACGGAAATTGGATGTTGGAAAGACATGAAAATACCTTTTTTCGCACGATCGTTTACAGCTTCTTCAGTGATATTCTCACCATCAAATATGATGGAGCCTTCTGTTACTTCATAAGCAGGGTTGCCCATGATTACATTGGCCAATGTAGATTTACCAGCACCGTTTGTGCCCATTACTACATGGATTTCACCTTTATTAATTGTTAAATTGATGCCCTTTAAGATTTCTTTCTCTTCAATAGAGGCACGCACATTTTCTACGCGAAGTAATTCTGCCACGTATGTCACTCCTTATCAAATAAGTTACTATATACAAAAGAAGACTCGTTAGGTCTTAGCATATGTTGAATACCGTAAAAAAACGGATTCCACCAAAGTGTAATCCGCTGTTATATTCATAGCATGAGAACGCCACTTTGGCTTAAATCTAATTTAGTAAATATACTATTTATATTATACTGTGTATAGACTCGAACCGCAAGGTAATTTCTACTATTTTACTATGATTTTAATGATATATTAACATATCATCTATTCATTTATAGCATATTGAAATTTAAATTCTCCACCAAGAGACTCAACAATGTTTATTATACCGAATTTTCTCAATATTGTAAATGCTATTCCCATATTTTTTTAGGGATATAAAGCATTTTACTCTCTTCATATAACTACACTCAATTTCTATAAATATAGACTTGCAATTTATCCTACACGATTGTATACCAACTCTAACAGATTGTCCCTCACGATTGGATGCTAATTATATATAAATAGACATATACTCTATTTCTCTGAGATGTATAACAATATCTCAGAAGTAACTAAAGCATATGTCTATATTAGCCTAAATAACTATCGTAAAGGACGGCCCTATACATTTCTACTTATAAATTAGAAAAATCTAATGTAGCAAAATAATCGTCTAATGTTTCTGCTCGACGAATTTGTGTGACACTGCCATCTTCATGCAACAACAGTTCAGCAGAGCGCAATTTACCATTGTAGTTGAAACCCATAGCATGACCATGTGCACCAGCATCATGAATCACAATACGATCGCCCATGTCAATTTTTGGTAATTGACGATCGACGGCAAATTTATCGTTATTTTCACATAAAGATCCAGTTACATCATAGGTCATAGTCGCTGGTTCATTCTCTTTGCCCATCACAGTAATATGATGATATGAGCCATACAAAGCTGGACGCATCAAGTTAGCCATACATGCATCTAAACCAATGTAATGTTTATAAATATCTTTTTTATGGATGGCAGTAGCTACTAGGTAACCATACGGTCCAGTAACCATACGACCACATTCATAAGCCAATTGAATTGGACTATGTCCAGTACCCACGATTAAACGATCGTAAGCCTCTTTCACGCCTGCACTCAACACTTTGTAATCTACTGGTGTTTGTTCAGGTTTATAGGCAACACCAATGCCGCCACCAAGGTCAATGAAAGATACTTCTACACCAGTTTGTTCTTTTACGCGTAATGCTAGGTTAAACATTAATTCAGCTGTACCTACTAAACCATCGATGTCTAATTCATTAGACACTACCATTGTATGCAAACCGAAGTTAGTAATACCTTTACCTTTTAAGTAGTTAATAGCTTCCATGATTTGTACTTCCGTCATGCCATATTTTGCTTCTTCTGGAAGACCGATAATTGTATTACCGCCTTCTTTTAAAGAGCCTGGGTTGTAACGGAAACAGAAACGATTTGGTAACTCACCATGTTGTTCCAAATAGGCAATATGCGTAATATCATCTAGGTTAATAATCGCACCCAAATCCATCGCTTTTTTGTATTCTTCATATGGCGTATCATTGGAGGAGAACATAATATTATCTCCAGTAATGCCTACTTTTTCACTCAAAATTAGTTCTGCCATAGAGGAGCAGTCTGCACCAATACCGATTTCTTTCATCATTTTCATAATATATGGATTTGGCGTTGCTTTCACAGCAAAATATTGTTTGAAGCCAGGGGCCCAGCTGAACGCATCTAAAAATGCGCGCATATTATCCATAATGCCCTTCGCATCATAAATATGGAATGGCGTTGGATGTTGGGCGATAATCGTTTCTAATTGTTCTTTTGTAAATGGTGTTGTCTTTGCGTTCATCATAACTCCTCAATCTATTTGTAATGCACTATGTAACATCCTCTTTCTGTAACATAGCAATTTATAAAACAATAGGCATTCTATAAGTAGTTTCTTAAAATATGGCTACTTCATCCCAACCCTTAACAGGACATGCCGTCAAAAACATACTATAACACTATGCCATCAATCAATGGTAATCTGTGAATACCGTAACGTATTGTAACATACATTCTATAGAACTGTAAAGATTCTATAGAATATTCCATGTAAAAAGAACCGTATTCTATATACCATATACAATTTAGCTATTTCAAGCACTTGTATCTCCTATTACCACTAAACATGAAATCTTATACCTAGTACCACGCCCCTTCAGAAACGCTATTTCGTGTAATAATCTCATAGCAAGATATATTGCACTGAAATAGCAAACATAAAAAGAGCACGGCGTGCCCTCGAACAACCAGTATAAACTCCCCAAGGAACGTAGTTACGAGTAGTAGACTTATGGCGTTCCTTACTACCTATATTACACAAAGATAAGAAGCCCATGGCGTGCTCCTGAACAAACATTATGAAATACCGTTTGAGAAGGAGTATGCCATGGGCTTCCCTTTGCCATATACAGTTTAGAACGCCACATACTACATAGCACAACAAGTTACTTCCCAAATAAGGAACAATCCACGCTATATCGCCCACCACCCATAAAAAATATAGCTAATGCAGCAAATCCCATTTGCGATGGATAATCCCATGAGAAAAATCCTGCGTCTACATGAAGAAGAGTAGCCGTAAATAAAACTCCAGCCAACAATAAGGAGCCTAGTCGAGTAAATAATCCAAATGCAACCAAAATACCACCTAAGAACTCGCAAATTGCAGCCATCGCACCAAAAAATTCGAAATATCCAGGTACTCCTAAGGCTGCCAACATAGCACCTACCTTATATAACCCAGATGCACCGCCTAAAAACTTCAAATATCCATGATAGGCCATAGAGATTCCTAGAGCTAATCTCAACACTAATATACCAAAGTTAACATACGTAGGTTTACCACGCAATAAAAAATGAACCATAAATATATCCTTTCCTCAACAAATTTTCTTGCAATTAATTAACTAATATACATAAGTATACCATAACACCTTACCACTCTCCTAAATGCAATTCTATACATACCCCTATACCTTATATCCTAGCAAGAATTGCTTAATACGATTGCCCCATGTTCCCCTATCCCTTTGAATGCAGTTGTGCGTAGAAATCTATGGCGTTTCCTTTGCCAAAATAATGCCGACGCAAAAGGAGTGCGACATATTCCTAAATCTATCTTTGAATGCAGTTGCGCGTAAAAGTCTATGTTGTTCCCTCTGATGGTAATACAAAAAGACCGCAACATGTTCCGCAGCAAACATCATGAAATGCAGTTTGCGAGGAAATATGTTGCGGTCTGTCTTTATACTATTATGCAGGGAACGCCATAGACTGAATAGCGCTACAAGTGTTACCCGATGTCAGCAGGTGTAGAGAAATCTACTGTAATACCCAATGCTTTCGCTACGCCTTCACCATATGCAGGGTCACATGCATAGCAATGTTTTGCATGGCGTTCTTGGATAAACAATGGAACTCCTGCCATGTTGTTCGCTGTGTTTTTGAACAATACTTCTTGTTGTTCTGGAGTCATGAGACGGAACAATTTACCAGGTTGTGTGTAGTAATCGGAATCATCTTCACGGAAGTCGTATTGGTATGCTTTACCAGACACGTCATATCCTGGATCTTTGTATTGTGGTTGGTTAGCCCATTGTCCAAAGCTATTTGGAGCATATCCAATAGTAGCACCATGGTTGCCATCTACACGGCCTTGTCCATCACGATGGTAAGAATTGAATGGGCACTTAGGCGCATTCACAGGAATGGATGGATAGTTTGTTCCTAAACGGTAACGTTGCGCATCTGCATAGGAGAACAAACGACCTTGTAACATACGGTCAGGGCTGAAGCCGATACCTGGAATAATTGTAGATGGAGCAAATGCTGCTTGTTCTACATCTTGGAAGTAGTTTTCTGGGTTACGGTTCAATTCCATTACCCCTACTTCAATCAATGGGAAGTCTTTTTTGTACCATACTTTTGTAAGGTCGAATGGATTGTATGGAAGCGCTTCTGCTTGTTCTTCGGTCATCACTTGGATGTACAATTTCCAACGAGGGAAATCACCTTTTGCGATAGCATCAAATAAGTCACGTTGTGCACTTTCACGGTCATTCGCAATGATAGCAGATGCTTCTTCTTCTGTTAAGTTTTTAATCGGTTGTTGGCAAACCCAGTGAAATTTCACCCATACACGTTCATCGTTCGCATTGATTAAGCTATATGTGTGAGAACCGAAACCATGCATATGACGATAACCATCAGGAATACCACGATCACTCATGACGATTGTGATTTGGTGCATTGCTTCTGGCAAGCTAGTCCAGAAATCCCAGTTAGCAGTAGCGTCACGCAAGTTAGTTTCAGGATTACGTTTTACCGCACGGTTCAAGTCAGGGAATTGCAATGGATCACGGATGAAGAATACTGGTGTATTGTTACCAACTAAATCCCAGTTACCTTCTTCTGTGTACATTTTCACCGCAAAACCACGAATATCTCGTTCTGCATCAGCCGCACCACGTTCGCCAGCTACTGTGGAGAAACGAACGAATAAATCAGTTTGTTTACCTACTTCAGAGAATACTTTCGCTTTTGTATATTTTGTAATGTCATTTGTTACTGTGAAAGTACCAAATGCGCCAGATCCTTTCGCATGCATACGGCGTTCAGGAATTACTTCACGAGCAAAGTGACCTAATTTTTCCATCAACCACACGTCTTGCATCAATACAGGGCCACGTTTTCCAGCTGTAGCACTGTTGTTGTTATCTGGCACCGGAGCACCAAAGGCTGTTGTCAATTTTTCTTCTTTCATAACTTTCTCCTTTGTAAACTTATACATATATAAATAAAATTAAAACCTATATTTTTATAACGGATAATTATTATCCGTTAACTTATGAATTCATTATAGAACTTTTTCTATACATTGTCAATAATGATTTTCCATTAATTTTTATTATTCTTCATATTATAAACTATAACATTATCAAGTTATTAATTATATATCATCCATATATGTATGAAACTATACCCCAGAAGGATACCCAAGGCATTCAAGGGCGTTTCTATATGTCCCTTATAACAAAAAGGGACTATGAAAGAATAGTCATCTATTCTTTCATAGTCCCCATAGTATTTATTTAGTCAATACTGCGATCCACGGATGCAATCTTAGATTACATCATACCGCCCATACCACCCATTGGAGGCATTGGAGGCATCATTGGTGCATTTTCTTCTACTTTATCAGCTACGATGGATTCAGTAGTTAATACTAATGCTGCGATGGATGCTGCATTTTGCAAGGCAGAGCGTGTTACTTTTGCAGGGTCCACGATACCAGCTTTTACCATGTCTACATATTCTTCTGTTAATGCGTTGAAGCCGATGCCGCTTTCAGTAGATTTTACGCGTTCTACTACAACGGAACCTTCTAAACCTGCATTATAAGCGATTTGGCGAAGTGGTTCTTCCACAGCACGGCGCACAAGGTTCACACCTGTCAATACGTCACCAGTAGCTTCGATACCATCTAATGCCGGGATGATGTCGATCAATGTCGTACCACCACCTGCAACGATACCTTCTTCTACTGCTGCACGAGTTGCGTTCAATGCGTCTTCGATGCGAAGTTTTTTATCTTTCAATTCTACTTCTGTTGCTGCACCTACTTCGATAACAGCTACACCGCCAGACAGTTTAGCCAAACGTTCTTGTAATTTTTCTTTATCGAATTCAGAAGTCGCTTCTTCAGCTTGTGCACGAACTTGTGCAACACGACGAGCAATTACGTCTTTGTTGCCATTGCCATCAACGATAATAGTTTCGTCTTTTGTGATGCGAACTTGACGAGCTGTACCCAAGTGCTCTAAGTCTACGTTTTCTAATTTCAAGCCCACTTCTTCACTGATCACAACACCACCAGTTAAGATAGCAATATCTTCTAACATAGCTTTACGACGGTCGCCGAATCCAGGAGCTTTCACAGCTACTGCTTTTAATGTACCACGAAGGCGGTTCACTACCAATGTAGCCAATGCTTCGCCGTCTACGTCTTCAGCGATGATCACAAGTTCTTTACCAAGTTTTACAACTTTTTCAAGAGCTGGTAATAAATCAGCAATCACGGAGATTTTGCGGTCAGTGATCAAGATCAATGGTTCGTTCACAACTGCTTCCATTTTATCTGGGTCAGTTACCATGTAAGGAGATAGATAACCGCGGTCGAATTGCATACCTTCTACTACGTTCAATTCAGTTTGTAATGTTTTAGATTCTTCTACAGTGATAACACCGTCATTGCCTACACGGTCCATTGCTTCTGCAATCAATGCGCCGATTTCTTCATCAGCTGCGGATACGGACGCTACTTGAGCGATGTCTTGTTTACCGTTTACATCGATCGCTTTGGATTGAATTTCAGCTACTAATTTTTTAACTGCTAATTCGATACCTTTTTTAAGGATCATTGGGTTCGCACCAGCCGCTACGTTGCGCATACCTTCTTGAATCATGGCTTGCGCTAATACTGTAGCAGTAGTTGTACCGTCTCCAGCTACATCGTTAGTTTTTGTAGCTACTTCTTTCACTAATTGTGCACCCATATTTTCAAATGGATCTGGAAGTTCAATATCACGAGCGATAGTCACGCCATCGTTAGTGATTGTTGGAGCGCCAAATTTTTTCTCTAACACTACATTGCGACCTTTAGGTCCTAATGTTACTTTTACAGCATTTGCTAATTGATCAACGCCACGACCTAATGCACGGCGTGCTTCTTCATTAAATAAAATTTCTTTTGCCATTGTATAGCCTCCTCTATGGGGTCGTCCCCTTCTTTGGTCAGATTATAATACTGCTAAAATATCTTTTTCACTGATAATTAAATGGTCAACACCATCAATTTTGAACTCAGTACCAGCATATTTGGAGAACATAACTGTATTGCCCACTTCTACTTCTGGTTTTACACGTTCGCCATTGTCACATAATTTACCAGGACCCACAGCGATAACTGTACCTTCAGATGGACGTTCCTTTGTGGAAGATGCTAAAAAGATACCACTTTCCGTTTTTGTTTCTACTTCTAATACACGAATAATGACACGATCGCCTAATGGTTTCATTGTTATACCTCTTCTCTTATACACTATAATATCGATGTTAGCACTCAAGAGTGGTGAGTGCTAATCACAAGTATTATTATAAATCATTTTTAAATTTTTGCAAGTCTTTTTTGACTTTTTGACCAAATACTTTTTCATAGTTAAAACTTTGCTTCATGGCAGCCATGATTTTTTTATGATTTTGCTTCATGGGCTGCGATAATCTTCTTACAAGTTTCCACGAGGCTAATACGTTTATCCATACTGAAAGCTCGTATTTTCTCGTACGCTTTTTCCTCAGAAAATCCGTGCAACTCCATCAATATGCCCGTCGCTTTCGTCACATATTTTCGTTCTTCTAAGGAACTTTCTAAACCTTTCACCTGTTCTAGTAAATCCCGTTCTTCTTGAAAGCGACACATCGCCATCTGTAGAGCTGGACCTAAGTCCGGTTCCCGCAAAGGCTTAATTAAATAACCATATACGCCCGATTGAGATGCCTTTTGGATTAAATCATCTTGGCTGTACGCTGTTAAGAGCACCACCGGCGCTAGTCGCTTATGACGAATTTGTCGCGCTGCCTCAATGCCATCTAATGTCGGCATTTTCACATCCATGAGCACTATATCTGGCGCAAGTTCTTGGCATAGTTGGATGGCTTCCACCCCATTGGCCCCTTCTCCTACAACGGTGTGGCCTTGGCTTTCTAATATATCTCGCAAATCCATGCGAATCAGCGACTCATCATCTACTACTAAGACGCGCATACTCTTCTCCTTTATGTATCCATATATCTACCACAGTGCCCGTTCCTTGGGATGCCCAAGCAATCGTTCCATCTAATTCATTCCGCACTAAGTTGTCAATAATTTGCAACCCTAAGCGACGTTGTCTAGTGTCTTCAAAATCTTCTGGCAAACCACAGCCAGTATCTCGAATAATAATATGCAACATATCTCGGTTTTCTTGAGACATCACCTCTCGCACCTCTACCTGTACTTGTCCTTCTGTTCTATCTTTGAAAGCATGTTTAAAAAGATTGGAGAACAGTTCATTCAGCACTAAGGACACATAGCTTGCCTTATGAGATGACATAATCATGTCTTCCCCTATACATTCCATATCGATGCGTTGATCAGAAGCCCCTAGCCCTTGTCTTAACAAGCGCCACAATTCTTCGATAATACTGCGCAACGCTACATAATCTTCATCAAAGTTCGACACAATTTCATGGACGAGAGCCATACTTTCAATACGATGAATACTGTCTTGTAAAGCTTGTTTCACATCATCGGAGCTACTGCGACGGCTTTGCATGCGCAGTAATCCTGCCACAGACTGCAAGTTATTTTTCACGCGATGATGCACTTCTTTAATAACAGAGTTTTTCACCAGGAGTTCCTGATCTCGTTTGCGCAATTCTGTTTTATCTTGTAACACTAAAATGCCACGTTTCCACTTCACTCCAAGTACGACGGGAATCATCACTTGTCGCAGAGCAATATCACCATATAACTCTTCATCAATAGTACCTACTCTATCTTCCAACGCTTTTTTGATACGACCTACTTTCAAGGTACTACTGTAAATAGATGTTCCCTGTAATCGTCGATCGATACCCAAAATATCTCCTAGTTTTTTCGCCGCTCGGTTTGCATAGAGTATGGTTCCGTCTTGTTCAAAAAAGAGAATCCCATCTAGGATGGAAATACCTTCATACAACTCTGGTTGCTGTAGTTGTGGTACCAACATACCTTGAAAGGCGGTTTGTGACACGATGGACATAAACTCGTCATAGCGACTGGAATACACCTCAGATACCGGATTCGTGAAAGCACAAGCCCCAATGCACTTGCCCCCATTATCTACGATAGGATACACGTAAGCATGGTACGATTCCTTTGTGATATCGGTATCAGTCCGTTCCTCCCAGTCCATGAGACCTGTATAAGGTTTGCCACTACGTAACATCTCCTGGATAGGATGGTTCATAGGCACTTCGTATTTCTGTACCATTCCTGTATGACCACTGTCCAGTGCGCCACTAAGTAAAAGGTGTCCGTCCTTAGCTTGCACTAAGAGGGACACCCCTTGTTCACTGATGGCTTTTCCAAAGCTTAATCGCTGAGAAAACTGTAATAGTAACGCCTGTTGTGTAGGATATAAATCTGTTTCTTTGTCTAGGATATCTTTCCAACTAGCCATGTTGGTTTCCTTTCCACAAATCGCTGCCCAATGGAATGGACGGTTTTGCATTCAATGTATAATTGCTGAATTTACCAGCTTGTGCCATATAGTAAGCTCGGCATCCAATCATAGCGGCATTGTCTGTGGCCAACATAGATCCTGCTGTGAGGTATATCAAACCTTCTGCCTCACACATAGCTTGTAAATCTCGTTGCAATCCACTGTTAGCCGACACGCCACCAGCTAGAGCAACCTTATTTTCTCCCAAGGTATGGGCCGCTTCTTTCATTTTTTCTACCAATACGTCCGTAATGGCCTTTTGAAAGGAGGCTGCTACATCTTCATGACAAATAGATTCACCTTTTTGTTGTTTTCCATTGATATAATTAAGAACAGCCGACTTCAAGCCACTGAAACTAAAATCGAAATTTCCTTTTTCTAATAAGGGTCTTGGAAACTCTATGGCATCCGGATTTCCCTCTTTTGCCAATGCATCAATATGTGGCCCTCCTGGGTAAGGATAGCCTAGTACACGAGCAATTTTATCAAAGGCTTCACCTGCCGCATCATCACGTGTTTGTCCTAATACCTGAAAGCTTTCATAATCTGTCACATGAACAATCATGGTGTGCCCACCAGATACCACTAAGCACAAGAAAGGCGGTTCTAAATCAGGGTGTAACAAGAAATTTGCAAAGATGTGACCTTCCATATGATGAACGCCAATCAAGGGAATATCTTTTGCAAAGGATAAAGCCTTCGCCGCTGACACCCCTACCAAAAGAGCCCCAACTAAACCAGGCCCATAGGTAACACCGATATGGTCCATATCGTCTAATGTCACATTCGCATCTGCCAAAGCTTGGTCAATCACTGGCATAATCTGTTCTATATGATGCCGAGATGCCACTTCTGGCACGACACCACCAAACTTTCTATGTATGGGTACTTGACTGGAAATTACATTAGAAACGACCGTTCTGCCATCTTGCAACACTGCTGCCGATGTTTCATCACAACTAGTTTCAATAGCTAGTGTGTAGATACTCATGCCAGTTCCTCCATTTCTTTCCTCATAATCAGCCCATCTTCTACTGGATCTGAATAAAATTGTTTGCGTACTCCTACTGCAGTAAAACCCAATCTACGATACATGGCTTGAGCTGCAATATTGGAGACACGCACTTCTAAAAAAATATGTTTCATACCTTGTTTACGGAGCATTTGCGTTAACTTACGAGTCATTTTAGATCCATAACCTGCACGACGATGTTCAGGATGTATGGCAATATTCGTAATCTGTCCTTCATCCAAGACTAGCCAAGATCCTGCATAACCAATAATCTTGCCATCTTCTGCTTCTGCCACAAGGTACAGCTTATCTTCTACTTCTAAATCATCTAATAAGGCTTCCTTTGACCAAGGTGTTGAAAAACAGGCCCTCTCTATTTGGTAGATACCTTCAATATCACTTCGTAAGGCTTCTCGTAATGTGACCATTATCGTTCACCTGCTGCTTCACGGACTACTACTGTAGGTTCCACATAATTACCAGTAGCTAAGATGTCTTTATGCTTCTCATCCCAGACCACTTCCGCTTCCGATTTACGAATGTAAAATGGCTCAATAGATTGTGCATCAGGAATATTATCACTCCCGAATTGTGGCAATGCCACTTGAATCACATGAGATGCCCGTGGGCGTTGTTTCGATTCATGACCGATAACAAGTCTAAGAGGGTCAATACGGCCTTCTTCTACGCCTAAAGCATAGTCTTTTTCCAATCGTTTCAGACCATCCCCTACGATAACCACTGGATTATCTTCAGATAGTTGTACTAGTTTTTCTAACAATTCAGTTACTTGATGTACTTCTATTGTATCTAAAGCAATCATGTCCGCGCCATTCCACTCATACTGACGGCCATAGACCTGTTTCTTTTGTGCATCAATGACAGTGCATACCCGATAGTTAGAATACATAAAACTTTGAGCTAACACATCGGTGGTGAGCACGCCTACTACAGGTACATTCCAAGCATAAGCCAAGGCCTTAGCCGTCCCTAATCCAATGCGCAAGCCTGTAAATGAACCAGGTCCGATGGTAACAGCAATACCAGATATCTCGGATTTTTGAACCTTTCCCGTCTTCAGCACCGTTTCAATATGTGGCACCAATTGCTCAGAATGAGTAAGGCCTGCCTGTACAATGAGTTCACTCCGTATTTCTTTGTCATTTCCCACCGCCACGCTGGCAATGGCACTACTCGTTTCAATTCCTAAAATCATAGGTTCTCTCCTATGCGTTGTAATGTTTCCTCTGAAAGTATGTCCGTACGAACTGTAAACTGACGAGATCCATCTGCATTCACGTCGATAGTAATCCAAACCGTTGTATCTGGTAACTCCTCTTCAAATTTACTTGCCCATTCCACAACAGACTTTGTTTCTTCTGTATATTCGTAAAAGCCGATGGTTTCCAGTTCTTCTACTAAGTCCATTCGATACAAATCGAAATGGTACAGGTTAGAACCATCTACTTCATAGGTATTCATCAAGGCAAAGGTAGGGCTTGTCACTTCTTCTGTGACTCCAAAACCTTTTGCAATCCCTTGGGAAAAATGCGTTTTTCCTGCCCCTAGCGTGCCATCTAGAGCAATACAAATTGGGCTTTCATAGGTTTTCATAAATCTTCCTAGGCTGCGACCTAGAGCCAACGTTTCCTCTACGCAATACGTTGTATATTGTATGGTGTTCATAATATTCCTTTATCATTGAATTTTAATTAGTAAGCTACCTATATCGCATACTTATACCGCATCATGACCACTAGATAAGACTAGGATTTTCTATTCAATACTCAATCATGCGATAAATGATTATATCCCTTAGGCTCCACTCTGACCCACTGTCCATCGCAATCTACCACGACCTGTGCATTGCCTGCTTTAACATATCCAATGATGGTGAAAGTCTCAGCCGGCAACGCCTCTGCTTTATCAGCTGGAATAGTTCCCACTAGCTGAAAGTCTTCGCCCCCTGTCCACATAGGAAAGTACGGGCTCATATGGTGACTTTCACAGTAAGCATGCACCTCTGGATGGATAGGCAATTTCGATTCATCAATATAAATGGTCACCTGCGATGCTTTGGCAATCTCGTTGAGCTCGCTAGACAAGCCGTCGCTGATATCGTTCATAGACGTGGCACCTAAGTCTCTTGCTATTATACCACATTCTACATGAGGAATGGGCCGTTGATGGACAGACCTACTCACCGGATAGTCCTCGCTGCCCTCTAACAAACTATGGAGCCCCACATAGGATAAGCCTAGATAATTCGTGATGAATACTGCATCACCATCTTGAGCACCACTGCGCAAAACAGATTGATTTGTTGGAACATCTCCAAAGACTGTGGCAGAAATCACAAAAGCTCCCTCGGTTGACACCGTATCGCCGCCGATGATATTTACACTATACTCCGCACATATGTCATGCAAACCTTGATACACTTCTTCTATATAGGACGTATGTCGCTTTTTAGGCACTGCAATAGACACCACCATATGCCGTGGGGTGCCACCCATCGCTGCTATGTCGCTTATGTTTGCTGCCCCCAATCGATATCCTACATCAAAAGGGGCGGTAGTGCTTTCACTAAAGTGAACACCTTCCACCATCATGTCCGTGCTGACCAGTTGATCCACATCACGAGGCGTATCATAGACAGCGCAGTCATCACCGACACCGACCTTTACGTACGTAGAATTGTAGATACTGTGTTGTGTTAACCTATCGATGAGGGCAAACTCGTCAGTCGATGTTATATTATCCTCGTATGTATTACTACTATTTTCTACATGACAGTGCATTTCCTTTACAGTTTCACTTCCTAAAGAAGTTTTATTACCCGAAGTAGTATCATAACCTACTATAGCATCCTCTGATATAGTGTCCATGTTTATAGTATACCCATCATCATTATATTGTATGCTTTCTTCCTGTATGTTCCCGTTAGTACTATAAATATGCATACAACGATTCGATAACAAATGGCTTTCGTCTAACAACAAATTCTGCAAGAAACGTTCTAAATATTCCGTTGTTCTATATACTCCTAGTTTCAAATTTTGATAATTAGCTCGTACCAAGGCATTTCTAAAATACCACGCATGGTTGGCGAACATATCATTCGTCACTGTAAAGCCTAGGGTGCGGAGATATTTAATAAAAAATACAGCGGTCGTTCTCGTATTTCCTTCACCAAATACATGAATCTGCCACAATCTGGCAACAAAAATAGCCAAATGACGAATCGTCTCTGACATATCCAAATTGGCATAGGGAAATTGTTTTTCTTGCTCTATATCATAGAGTAAGGTCGCCCCTAGTTCAGACACACTACCATAGGTCACCGTATCTCCATCGAGGATCCATTCCTTTTTTGTGATATTGTAATCTCGTATACTGCCCGCATGGGCATAGATATCTGTAAACAATTGTCTATGAATCGATAGGTACTCATTCGGCGTAAAACTGAAAGCTTTCTCTAAGAGCAACTCCGATATACGAAGTGATACTATATCCGCTTCTGCTGTTCTATCTTCTTGATTCGGATAGGATTCATAATAATTTTCCAATAATGTATGAAGAACCTGTAGGGACATCTGCCCTTCAATATTCTTCTTTGCTAAGTTTACCAAATACGCAGACGGCGTCAACCCATCGACAGCTTGTAAACCAATAGCTGTCTTCCAGGCTTGGGCTTTTTCATATTGACTAGCTTCACCTTGACGGATATATTCCTCAAAAGGATCCTTATGCATCGTACCACCTCGTTCCATTGTGTAATAACAAACTAATGTATCTATGCCGTTACGGATAATAACGATATACTATTTCAATTGAACTATTGATTTGCATATCACTTACTCTATACATGTTGTTCTTATTGTACCACACTAGAAGGTAAAGATAAGATAAATTTATCTAAATAATAAAGGGACTCCTATAAGAGTCCCCTTTTATTATGTTGTTACAATGTATGTGCCCTACCTCATCAACTTCACCAAGTAAGTATCACTACCTCGTCATCTCAATCAATTGTTTCACATAGTCATTGCTAGGATGATTCTTTACTTCTTCGGTAGTCCCGTATTGTTGTATCTTCCCTTCGTGCATGACAAGGATATGTGTGCCAAGCTTAAACGCCTCGTGCATATCATGGGTGATAAACACAATAGTACAATCCGTTTGCTTATGAATTTGTTTCAAATCTTCTTGTAGTTGATACCTTGTAATGGAATCCACTGCTCCAAATGGTTCATCCATGAGCAATATCTTCGGCGAGTTCGCATAGGCTCTGGCGATACCAACCCGTTGTTGTTGACCTCCAGATAATTCTTTAGGATACTTTTCCTTACTATCTAGTGGTAAGCCCACTAATGAAAGCATGCGTTCTACAATAGCATCTACCTCTTCTTTCGGTGCACCCTCTAATCTAGGCACATACCCAATATTCTCTGCTACTGTCATATGGGGGAACAGTCCATCCCCTTGAATGGCATAACCAATCTTTCTGCGCAAAGAGATTATGTCTTGATCAATGACACGAGTTCCAAAAATGGTAATATCTCCCTCGTCTGGCACAATTAATCCATTAATCATTTTTAACAGTGTCGTTTTCCCTGACCCTGATGTTCCTACAATACAAAGAAAGTCACCTTCATTGATTCTTAGATTGTAATCTCTCACGACCCATTTTCCTTGATAGGATTTTCCAATATTTTTATATTCTATAATTTGATTCATTTATTTCACCACCAATCCTTTAGATTGCAAAAATTCCTTTGCCACTTGTTTCGGATCTTCCTTATCAATTTCTACCCTTTTATTCAGCTGTGCCATAGTACTTTCATCTAAGATACCATCCAAACGATGTAATACCTTTTCTAGCTCAGGATGTTTCTGCAACGTTTCCTCACGTACAACCATGCCTGCCATGTAACTTGGGTAAAAGTTTCGATCGTCCTCTAATACTACAACCCGTGGATCAGACAGTTGACCATCTGTAGTAAACACAGTCATCGCATCAATTTTCTTATCAAACAAGGCTTGATATTTTAATCCATTGTCCATATCTACTTCTTTTTTGAAGTGATAGTTATAGGCTTTAGCTAACGCTTTATAACCATCTTCACGTTCAAAAAAATCATATTCTGCACCAAATGTTAGCTGTCCTGCATACTTCGCCAAATCAGTAAATGTGCGGATACCATATTCCTTTGCTAAGTCTGCACGAATACCAATGCTATAAGTATCATTAAATCCAAACATACCTTTCCATAGAAAGTGATACTTATCCTTGTATTCCCCAGTCAACATAGAGAACTTGTCATTTTTGTACTCTTCCTTATGTTTCAGTACGATTTGCCAAGATGTTCCTGTATACTCTGGATACATATCAAAGTCGCCTCGTACCATGCCAGGATGAATATTAGATGTGCCACCACCCACACCATGGGTGTACTTAACCTTCAAGTCAGTATCAGCCTCAATGAGAGTACCTACAATTTCCGCCAAAATGTATCCTTCCGATACAGGTTTTGATGCAATGTGAATGGTATCATTTTTACTATACTGTTGCATTCCCACGATACCCAAGATAATCACTAAGAACGCACCCAGTGCATAGCCTATCTTTTTATTTACTACGGTGTGCACCTTGTGCTGTTCTACTAGTTTACCAATGAAGCCTAGTATGCCATCTATGACCAAGGCTAACACAGCGATCAAAATGCCTCCAATCCAAATCAATATTTCATTATTAGTAGTTATCCCACGGTAAATGGCAACACCTAGACCCCCTGCCCCTACAAAGGAGGCAATCCCTGCTAAGGCAATGGTCATAGTCACCATGTTCATGATAGCTGCAAAGATAACAGGAAACGCTAGCGGTAACTGTATTTTCCATAAAATTTGCCTATCTGTACTACCCATGGCACGGCTAGCCTCAATAATCTTTGGATCAATAGTGGTAATCCCTACATAGGTACTACGTACAATGGGTAACAGTGCATAGATAGTGAGTGCAATAATAGCCGTTGTATTTCCTACGCCAGTGAAAGAAATCAAAAAGCCTAACAATGCAATAGAGGGTATAGTATAAGCAATATTTACCACAGAAATAACAGAATTAGCCAATTTCTGTTTCTGTGCGATAAATACACCTATAGCCAAACCCAAAATCGTGGCAATGATGACTGCTGTAAAAGTAATGCCTATATGCTCTAGCAATAAATGCATATAAAATGGCCAGTTCTTCCCTAACTCTTCTAATAAATTTTGTATCATCAAATCCTCCCTTTCTAGAACTTCTTCATTAATTATCATACTAAATTACCATGAATTTAAGGTATAAAAATGTTGGAGGCTCTTTGCTAAGAGTCCCCCAACATACTGCTTAATCTTTTACAATCTTATCTTTCATTTGTTTCAATGGATGTGTTAAATCTATATTACCATAGGTCGGCAAAGTCACACCTTTTACTTTCACATAGACCTTATGTACGCCATCAAATTCTACAGCCGTATTAACGATAGCTGCGATGCGCAGTGTGGCTGTTAAACCTGTTGCATCCTGCAAAAAGTCATCATTTAATACGACGGTAACTATATCATCATGTTTCGCCGTTTCTACTACTTTTGTGCCTTTTGCAAAGACTGGATACTCTGCCCGACCATCTTGTTCAATCATCAGATTTATGGCATCTTTTACCGTTTTACGTTCTTTGTCGATCGTAAGCGGTTGTGGCATAACACCTTTTCCATCTTGGCGCGGTACATAGACCACGATTTTTGTCATTTTATCTAGCGTCTTCTTATCTTGCGACACAGAAGATTGGCCTGTTGTTTGTTTCCCTAGATCCACTTTCAAATCTTGAGAATTACACCCCGCCAACGCAATGACACATACGCTCATCATAGCCACTAACCCATAGCGTAATGATTGTTTCATGAATTAACCTCCAAAATATAGTTCCAAACCTTTTGCTAATTCATTAGCAAATTCTTGGCGTGTAGACGTTTCTTTCAAATGTCCTTCTTCCTTAGGATTTGAAATAAATCCTAGTTCTACCAAAATTGACGGCATCAAGGAATGACGTAATACATACAGATTTCCTGGTTGAATCCCTCGGTCACCATTGAATCCACTGTGTTCAGCAATCTGACCTTGTACAGCAGATGCTAATTTTTTAGACTGGTCCGATCCATCGAAATAATAGGTAGCAATCCCACCTACATTCGGATTCGAGAAGGAATTGATATGGATACTGATAAACGCATCAGCTCGATTACCATTCGCTACATTGACCCGTGCTTGCAATTCATCCACACCACTCGCATGTGGCCCATACACATCCACATCAGTAGTACGAGTTAAGATAACTTTCGCCCCCTTAGCCTCTAGGATGGATTTTAAATACTCAGCAATAGGCAAAGTCACTTGTTTTTCTTGTAAACCTGTTGGTCCAATGGCACCTGGGTCACTTCCGCCGTGGCCTGGATCCAATACGATAGTTTTACCACCAATGCCCCCTGTGGTACGATAATTTACCACTTCTGGAACCGGCTTTTCTGGCATTGTAGGCAACACAATCGGATGATTGGGTGCCGCTTTAGATTCCGGTTTAGCTGGCGGATTCGACTTCGGTTTAGCTACTGATTTTTCCGCCACTTTTGCAGCAGGTTTTACATCTGCTTTTGGAGGTTCCTTAGCGGGAGCTTTCGCCTCCACTACCTTAGCTGATGCTTTCTCAGCTACTGGAGCTACTGGCTTTTTACCGTAATAATTCTCCCGTGGGGCTACCCCTTTTTTCTGAATATCTACCACCATCCGGTACGGTTTATTGTTTACTGTATCTTTTTTTAGGGTAAATACTTTCAAATCTTCTACATCAATGGCCTTTGGTGTTTCAATTTTCACCACCGCATCTGATCCTGACTGTGAAAGTGTGGCACTCTTTGCAATACCATCATCCATCATAATTGATGTAGGTGCTCCTGCTAGAGTAGCATTTTTCAGCACTAATGTAGTCGATGTACCACTGGCACTAATAGATGCCGTCGCTTGAACAGGACTAGACAGGCTAAAGACCATTCTCACAAAAGGAATTGGCGCATCATTTCTCGTCACCCAATGAAGATCTGTCACATTTGCCGCCTTCGTGGCTCCAAACAGGACTGGTAACACCAATACTAACATACCCAATAGGGCAAATAACTTACGCAAATATCTCACTCCAATCTATGTTGCACTGGATAGTTTTCCTTTAGACAGTACCCTAATTATACCACATTTACCCAGTCCATACATGAAAAATCAGTGAAAATTATTCTTTTTTCCAATATTATCTAACATAGCAATTGTTACATGTATTTGTTAGCCTTCCAAAATCGTTTTCTTCTGTTCTGCATTGGCACTCCCATACTCAAAATACAATCTCCTTTTTCACTATCATACGCTGTATGGAGCAAACTATACACTAGAACAAAAATTGGGAAAAAAATACAAAAGTATCCCCTATTAGAAATAAAAAGAAACATAAGCAAGCGTATTTGGAGCTATCTAAATAGACTACACACCTATACTCACTTATGTTTCTTATATTAATTTGATTTATAATTGATAGACATTTTATCTTAACAAATAGCGGTACTATCCATTATATTTCCTCTACTTGCTAATAGGTAAGCGTAATAGAATATCTGCCATTCTATTCTTAAGCCGTTTGTTTTGCATTGTGGTTCATAATGTAGTACAATACAGCACCCACCACTAAACCACCAAGTCCCCAGAATACTTTTTCCAAGGAAGATTGAGTTATCAACCAAATACTAACTACAACTGCTAATACTGGAATAACTGGGCCCAATGGAACACGGAATGTTCTCGCCATATCTGGGCGTTTACTTCTGAATACTAGTACTGCTAAGCATGTAGGCAAGTATTGAGCAAAACGAGATACTACAGAGATAGCTGCCAATTTTTCAAAACTTCCAGTCCAAGATAATACCACTGCAAACACAACAGTTACGATGATCGCTACATATGGAGCATCTTTTTTATTACGTTTAGACACTACTTTAGGAATCAATCCATCATCTGCCATGGCTACGCCAGAACGTGGTGCCAAGAAAGAAGAAGCTACGTTAATACCACCGATAGAAATCAATGTACCAGCTGTAACAATGGCTTTCGCCAATGGTCCCATGAATACGAATGCCGCATCCGCTACTGGAGTTTTAGACGTCACAAGGGAATCCCCCATAATACCGATACAGATTGCTTGAATCAAGATGTATACGATAGATACTAATGTTAACACAAGAATAATTGCTTTTGGTACATTACGTTCAGGATTTTCCATATCTTCCGCCGCTACCGCAATGGATTCAAATCCTGTGAAAGCGTAGAAAATGATCAATGCTGCCGCACCAAAACTTGCTTGAGTCATATCTGGTACAGATTCCATTGGCGCAAAGTTAACACCTTTCACATAGAAAATACCCACAAGGATGAAGAAAATCAACGGCAACAATTTACCGATAGTTACGATATTGTTGATGATTTTAGAAATCTTAACACCCATGATATTCATGATACCAAGTACAACGATGATCAATGTAGCGATAATATTTTTACCCATTTCTGTACTTGCTGGTTCCCAAACGGCACCAAGAGCGGTAGCAAAGCCTACTGCCATAGCAGACCATGCAATCGTAGCGATGGCCCACTTCATAAAACCAACTTCAAAACCTACAAAGTTACCGAATGCTTCTTTGGCATACACATAAGGACCACCGTTCTTATTGAACATGCCGCCCATTTCTGCAAAGCATAATGCAATAGACATAACCAATAGAGCATCAAATACGATAACCCATAAACTGTTTACCCCTACCAAGGCAGCGGCTTTACCAGGAAGTAAGAAAATCCCGGTTCCAATGATTGCATTGACCCCTAAAAGTATAATACTCAAAAGGCCTAATTTGTTAGTTGACATAGTACTTCTCCTTATACCCTTGTGCTTACTCAACTAATACTAAACAAATGCTATATACTAGCAAGGATAACTAAACTATATAGGCTCATACATCTTAGTTATCCCCGTAAAAGTATAGCATTACTAGATTACCATTACCAATAGCTATTGACCGTTAGATATTCTATCTTCAATCTATATCCCATTAGAACATAGCATGGGCAATAAAGTAACCTACTACACAGCTCGTAAATACCCCGATGATACCAGGAATAATAAAGCTGTGATTAATAACAAATTTACCAATTCGTGTTGTACCAGAGCGGTCAAAACCAATACATGCTAAATCAGATGGGTACGTTGGCAATACAAAGTACGCATAACAGGCAGGAATGAAAGATAATACAATTAATGGATCTACACCTACGCTCAAGCCCATTGGTACTACGATAGCAAGTGCTGCTGCTTGAGAGTTAACCAATTTAGAAATGATAAATAATACAAGTGCATAGGTCCACGGATGCTCTACTACCACACTCGATAGAGTTGTTTTGAATTGTGGAATATAAGCACCGAAATAGGTTTCTGCCATCCAAGCTACACCGTATACAGATACAACGGCAATCATACCAGATTTAAATACAGAACCACTTGTTACATCACTCACTTTTACCTTACATACAAGAAGAATCAAGGATGCCATCACAAGCATTGCAATCTGAATAGTAGGAGTCATGGATAATGGTTTCCATAGACCTTTTGCATTAGGAACTAATGGCAATAATTGGTTCGGGAAACTACCGAACAAGGCGATAACCAAAATACCTAGCAAGAAAATGATAGTTGCCCAGTATGCTGTACGAGGAAGTTCTTTCACAACACTAGCTTCTTTATTTTCTTCATAGATATAAGCACGTTGTTCAGGATCTTGAATGCGAGCTTGGAAGTCAGGGTCATTAGCCAATTCCTTACCACGGCGCATACTCCAAATACCTGCTACGATAACACCCACAAAGGTAGCTGGAATCGTAATGGATAAAATGGTTACCACGCTAGCTGGGAAGTTGACTGCCCCTAACATAGCTACTACGGAAACAACCGCAACAGATGCGGGAGACGCACAAATCCCCATTTGAGATGCCACAGATGCCACCGCCATTGGTCGTTCTGGACGAATCCCTTCTTTGATAGAAATATCATAGATAATTGGGAACATCGTATATACTACGTGACCTGTTCCGCATAACACAGTTAAGAACCATGTTGTGATTGGCGCTAAAATTGTAATTTGTTTTGGATTGCTACGAAGAAATTTCTCTGCGTATACAAGCATAACATCCAAACCTTTGGAGGCTTGTAAGAAACCAGAACATGTTACTACTGCCATAATCGTTAGCATTACATCAATTGGTGGTTTACCTGGTACAAGACCAATTACGAATACGTAAATAGCAAGACCAATACCAGATACAGCGGCTAATCCTAAGCCACCATGTCTGACACCCACAATTAAGCAAGCTAACAATAGAATAAATCCGAATAAAATAATCATAAAATTACTCAATCCTTTCTAATAAAAAAATCACTTGCCGTATACATTATACGGCAAGTGACGCAATAAAAACAGTGATAAACCGCTTCTATAGGATATATTTTACATGAAAGTTAGTTATTAATTACATTCATTTCCACTAATTCTTCACAAACTCGGTTTGCTAAATGACGATTATGGGTAATCAGCACCAATGTCATATTGTGCTTGTCTACTTCTTCTAAGATGACAGACCATAATTGTGCTTGGGTAATCGCATCTAAACTAGCGGTAATCTCGTCTGCTATCAATACTTTCGTCTGTGGTGAAAGAGCACGTAAAATAGAAATCCGTTGTAATTGACCACCAGATAATTCATTGGGCCAACGAGTCAACCACTCTCTTTCAATGCCCATCCTATCCAATAAGGACTCTGGAATATCCCAAGCTTCATCTAAACTCTTTTTTAGTTTCCATCTAGGGTTTAAAGCTTTTTCAGGATGTTGATAAATCAATTGAATCGGATTGTATCCTTGTATCTCTCGAATATCTTGCCCATCTAGGGTGACACTACCACTTCGTTGTAGCATATACCCAGCTAGAATTTTAGCTAATGTACTTTTACCATATCCACTAGGTCCCAGTAATGCAATACGCTTACCTTGTTCAATTTGTAAAGACACATCATTCAGCACGAGTTCATCCTCATGATACCCAAAGGTGAGATTTTTAATGTCTAACATCATATCCCTCCTTTGTTATCAAAAATTGTTCAACTTCTGCTTTAGAATAGTCCCTAAACTCATTCTGTGGTAATGCATTAAATAAGGCCCGTGTATACGGATGTGTTAACAGCTCTGTACTTTGAAAGTTTCTTGCCTCTGTCACATCAATTAATCGGCCATCATAAAACACAGCTACCCGATCTGCCACATGAATGGCCAAATCTAAGTCATGGGTGATGAGCATGCAGCTTTTTCCTTCATTCGCCATATCACGGAACATCTGTAAGGCTTGCACAGCATCTTTCATTTCCATACCGGGAGTTGGTTCGTCCGCTACAATAAACTGAGCATGACTAATCAATGCTGTCGATACTAGCACACGCCGTGCCATACCACCAGATAGTTCAAAAGGATACATACGACTCACGCCTTCATGCAATGCTAACTTAGCAAATACGGCTTCTTGTTCCGCCATAGTTCCTGTTAGTCCAATAACTTGTTTTCCTACTTTCATGGTCGGATCTAGATACGTAATGGACTGTGGCACTAAAGCCAGCTCTGTACCACGATAGAGCTCTTGCTGTTTCGGAGTTAACGCTTCTCCTTTATAGAAAATCTTCCCCTCCACAGTAGAGTTATAAGGCAATAATCCCATAATAGCGTGTGCTAACAAGGTTTTTCCTGACCCACTGGCACCAACTACGGCTAATATTTCTCCTGTGTAGACACTCAGTGAAATATCCTTAATCCCCTGTACATGGCGTTTTGAAAGTTTCCCTTGGTACATTTCAAACGTGACTGCAAGGTTCTCTACCCGCAATAATTCTTCTTTCATGAGAACCTCCTATCGCTGTGAATGTGCAGGGTCGAATAACTCTTTTAAAGCTTCTCCCAATCGATCAAAGAAAAATACCACAACCATTAATGTCATGCCAGGGAAAAAGGCCAACCACCATAATCCTAAAGAGATATGACGAATCGATTCAGACAATATGATACCAATAGCTGGTAAGTCTAATGGTAACCCATAGCCTAAAAAGGTAATGCCGGCTTCATGCAAGATAGCATGAGGAAACAATAACACAAGACCAATGATATATTGTGGTAAAACATGTGGCACAAAATGCTCTTTGGCAATACGGAAATAGGAATGACCATAATTACGCGCTGCCAACACATATGGTTCTTTACGAAGTTGCATGACCTCTGCCCGTATCAATCGTGTTAAGCGAGTCCAATGTGTCGCCACCACGCCGATGACAACACCTTTCATGCCGCCCCCTAAGGACACAGAAATCATGAGGATTAGCAAAATATGAGGCACCCCCATACATAAATCAACGAGCCACAAGATAAAGGCATCTACTTTTCCCCCAAAGGTGGCAGATAAAGTTCCTAACACCAATGCTATACAAGAACTAACAAAAGCAGCCAATAAGCCTACTTGAATACTAATCGATAGACCTTTGATACAACGATATAGCATATCTCTTCCCATATGGTCAGTACCAAATATATATTGCAAGGAAGGCTCTGCATATTTATTACCATAATTGATTGCATAACTTTCTTCTGGCATAAGTGCCCCTGCAATGGTAATCAATACAAGGACAACAGATACAAAAGATGCTAACAGTAACATTTTTTTACGTCTTGTCCAAGAATGAACAGTCGATACTTCTATTACATCGTCATTCATATCTCATGTCCCCCTTTCTTAATTTCTGGATTCACCACTGCATACAATATATTAGCAATTAAATTGCCTACAAATACAAAGATGGCACTAAAAAATGAAATACCTAATAATAAAGGAACATCGCCTCGCAGACCTGCCAATGTCACTGCACTACCTAAACCAGGATAGGAGAATACAACTTCTGTTAAAATGGCACCTCCGAATAGTTCAGCAAAAGATGCAAAATGTAATGTAATCGCTGGAATCATCACATTCCTCAACCCATGTCGTAACACACGTTGCCACAGCGTTTCCCCTCTAGCTTCTGCAAATAACATATAGTTACTGCCTAAGCAATCGATCATCTTTTGTCTCGTATGTAGAGTGATAGCAGATACACCCGTAACCGCTAAAGTTAATGCGGGTAAGACCACATGGTATAATCGCTCTGCCCATGTGACATCTGCCCCGATTTTACCAATGGGAGTGGATAAGGCAAAGGGAAACCATTGTAATTCCACTGCAAAAATAAATAGCACCACAATGCCTAACCAAAAGGTTGGTATAGATACGCACAACAAGGAAAACCCATTGATGATTTTATCAATCCATGTTCCCTCGTATACGCCACTGACGATACCAAAGAAAAACCCTACCAATCCAGCTAGTACCCATGAAAGCATCATTAACAAAAGAGTTTCTTGGAACTTCTCAGCAATGACATTAATAACAGGTTCATTGTAAAGGAAGGAAACTCCCCAATTACCTTGTAACAAGTCTGCTGCCCAAATACAGTATCGTTCTACTGGTGGCTTATCAAATTGCCAGAAAGCAGCCATAGCCGCTTTTTGCTCCTCCGTCACAGATAATCCCGAAAAGTACGCATCAATTGGATCAATCGGAGAAATAACTAAGAGCAAAAAGCTAACTACGCTGACAGCAAATATCAAAAGTACCACACGAATAAGTTGTTGTCTAATAAAAGACCAAATTTGCTGATTCATATGTGATCCTTACTATACTATTTCCATTGCCATTGAGAAAGATTTGCTATAATACCCATGCCTTGTCCACGTTGATTAACGCCTACATTACCTAGGTCTAGACCATCACGAACTAAATATGGAACGGATACATTGGCAATCCATAAATATGGTACATCTTCTTTTATACCTGTTTTTCCATCCCATTGAGCCAACTTAAATTCTTTAATCGCTTCATCCCAGCTGTTAGCTGCCAATGCCGCATCAATATGAGCATCTACTGTTGGATTGCTATACATAGCTGGGTTATTAATTACGTTTTTACCAATTTGGGAACTATGGAAATACATGTAAAGAGACAATGGATTAAAGTCACTAGAAGCCCAAATTGTAGGTACATTACGAGCAATTTTACGAGCATCAGACCATGCCATAGATTCCGCAATCATATTGATGCCCAATTTTTTTGCATCCGCTGCTAGCGCTACTGCTGTATTATAACGTTGTAAATCGTTGGAACGACCGGAAATTTTAAATTCAGCTTTTACGCCATTTTTTTCACGAATTCCATCACCATCTGTGTCTTTCCATCCAGCATCTTCAAGAATTTTTTTCGCTTCTTCTACACGATTATCTGTGATATTTAATTCTGGATTAACCCATGCTAGCTCTTTGGAATACATGTATGTTGGTTCACCAAATCCATTCAATGCATTTTTGATAATTTCTGCACGATTAATACCAATATTTAAAGCTTTACGAATGGCTGGGTCAGACGTAATATTATTACCTACTTTCATACCATTTTCTTCACGTTCTGGTTGTGTTGGAAGATTCAATGTAAAAGAAGCTATAGTTTGCATCGTAAATACTTTCATATTATCTACTTTTGCATTCGCATAGTCAGAGTTCAAGAATAACACATCCACTTGACCAGATTTAGCCGCTGCTACTGCAGCATCTTCAGCAATATTTAAAACTGTCACTTTTTTTAATTTTGGTTTTTCACCATAATAATATTCATTCGGTTCCATAATTAACTGTTGCTCTTTTTGGAATGCCACTACTTTCCATGGACCAGAACCAATTGGTTGTGAACCGTAAGTTTCTTTATTATACGCATGGGCTGGTACAATCCCCAATGTAGAAGTTATTTCAAGAAATAGAGACCAAGGTTTTTTCAATGTAAATTCTACCGTATAGTCATCTTTTGCCACGACTGATTCCATGAAAGTAAGATCTACATAGCCACCTGCCTTTTGTGCTGTTTCATAAGTAAATACAATATCTTTAGCTGTTAGTGGTTGACCATCAGAGAACTTAACATCATCACGAATTTTAAATGTATAATGCAAGCCATCTGGAGATATGGTTACATCTTTCGCTAAATCCATTTCCAGTTCTTTTTTATCATTTCTTGTATATAACGCAGAGTGGAATGGATCCGCAGCCCACATACCCCATCCACTAGTAGGGTCATAACCACCATTAATCATATATTTCCCCATGGAAATAACAATTTCTCCCTTGGCTGCACGATCAGCTCTCGCCTGATCTGTATTGCCACCGCAACCAGCAATCATTAAAAATGCCATAATCGTGGTTACAAGCATAAATAATCTTTTTAACATAACGTACGCCCTTTCAAAAATAAAATATTTATACCCTAAACTTAAAACCTATATCCTCCTTTCGAATAAAACATAATGATTAAACGGATATATAATTAATCATCTTTATAAAAAATCCATAGTGCACCTATCGTATAAAAAAGATACCCTCTTCTTATATAAATTAGGTAACCACTATTGATTACAAACATCATAAAACAACTTTAGATATATTCTAAAAGACTTTATGAATTAAAACTTTCTAATATCTTATCAGTTCTTTCACCTATATGTAATTATCTTTAATCTTACAATACACGATCGTCATTCGTCAAATGACTTTTGGTTATATGTGAGAAATAAATATATTCTCAAACTAAAAGAAACATAAGTAGTATAAAAGACCATCTATAAATATATATACACGCATCCATATACTAACTTATGTTTCTTCTCTACTTAATTGACATATTACTACTTTTTCTTTCCAAAGAAAAAAGATACTACAGCAATGACAATCACTGCACCAATGACTGAAGGAATCAACGCCATTCCAGCTAAGCTTGGTCCCCAAGTGCCAAAAATTGCTTGTCCCACAGAAGAACCTATTAAGCCCGCAATAATTCTAGCAATAATACCCATAGATCCAGCTTTTTTAGTAATTTTACCTGCAATAAATCCAATCAATCCACCAATAATACATGACCAAATCATCGTATCACTCCTTTACATGAAATTTATGCATTTATGTTGAAACCCATAACCTAGCAGTTTCTGTAGATATTTAATATCTTAATTGCATTCTACTGGATTTCATTTGAGAAAGCAAACTTTTTTATTTGTGAGCTATTTTTTAACCTTTTTCTCTTAAACTGCAAATCAAACTTCTTATTCTTCCTTCATTCTTCGTTCTGAAATCTTAGCTGCCTCAGAAATCGTATCGACTGTTAGTAATGTATCCAGCATGGCCCATTTACGCACATTTCTAAATATTTTTCCTGTCTTAACTGTTTTTGATGGTCTAATTCGTTGTACTTCAGTACCACATGCAACCAAGTTCGACATAGTCGTATCTCCTTCTAGTATTCAACTTTAATTCTTTTACTCTCTTACATCACTTTCTTTTGTGCTTTATTTTAGACTAAAGAACGCACAATTACAAGTTACATTATTAGACACACTTAGTGCAGAACAAAAATAGAGATTTACCTTTCTTTGCCAACTCAATTCTTTCTTCTATGGATTTTTTATATTCAATTATTCAATTTTATTATACAATTAAGCAAAATAAAAAGGTGGTTAGATTTTATTCTAATCACCTTTTTTCTGTGTATTATTTATTCTATTTCATCACTATCCATTTACCTAATTTAGTAGAAACACAATTTTCACTCATTTCAATTTAAACAGATTCAACAGACTTTGATTCTAGCTCTGTTTATGGGGTAGTCGAAGGCATTAATGGATTATGCGCTAAATTATTTACGGATTGCCGTGAAAGTTTAGACGGGATATTTTCACCTCTCCCCAGACTGTAGTTCTTGGATGAGTTTTTCTACATCTTTTGAAAGTGTACCACTTTCATAAGTTTTTATCAGCTGCCCTGGAAAATATCGTTCGTAAATCTGTAATTTATCTGCCCATCTCGCATCATATTCTTCATTACCAAGCATACCAAGATGTTCCCAATATCTGATGCTTCCATCTGGCAAGTATATGGTAAAGTCAGGACTTATCCGTTCACCGTCTCCATATAACAAAGGTTCTTCATACTTATAAGTAATACCAGCTGATGCCAATAAATTACAAATAATCACTTCTGATTTACTACGTACACGATTACCGTCTGCAGTGGTATAAATTCGACCTAACTGAAATGTATCCATCCCAAGATACTTAGCAATCTCCTGATGTAAATGTCTCGAATCTTGTGTTCCCTCAATCATATTTGCAAAATAATCTAGCATAGTTTCTTTATATTGTTTTTTGCGTTCAATATCTTCAAGGATCTCTGTCATTATTTCTTCAGAAATTTCTACCTCATTCACTTTTAGAACAAGCCATCGTTCTAACTGTTTTTTTAACCGAAACTTGCCAGACAATAATCCTTCATACACCATATCCGATAATTCCTTAGGATGCATATCATTTTTCTTGCAGATTCTGTTAAATCCTTTCGTATTAGTGCTATCGTATACCTGTTGTAATGTATCACAGTTAATATCATACATTTCTTTTAAGCCTGAAAAGCCTTTTGCCACAATTTCAATTAATCCAGCCCGTATATAATAGGGCAAGCAAAGTTGCTTTTCCTCATCTTCAAAATAATCAAATGTCTTATAGCCTGTCTGTTGATTACTTACTATCTTTTGATATACGTCTCTAAGCTGCTTTTCCTGAGGAAATGACCCATCGATAAAATACTCTTTTTTGAAAGAAATATTTTTGTCCGAGTACAGTAAATACGCATTAGCTCCCTTGCTATCCCGAGACGCTCTACCAATTTCTTGGTAATACTGTTCCACGGATTCTGGAATCATAAAGTGAATGACTACTCGTATATCTGGGATATCAATACCCATGCCAAATGCATTCGTAGCTATCACAACATTAATTTTATTGGACTTAAACTTTTCAATGATTTCCATACGTTCTTTTGCATTCATATCACCATGAAAAGAACCTGCCCGATATCCCCGTTCTTCCGCTTTTTGAGCTAAATCCGTTACACCTCTAGTATTTCTTTTGCGATATAAATACACTAATACTTTCTCAGATTTATGACGCTCCAGTAATTCCCAAAATGCTTCTTCCTTTTGATTTTCATCGCTGAACTTCTTCACATGTAGTTGCACTTCGGTTCGCATCAAGATATCATCTTTTAAGATATGTTCTTTATCAATTTTGAAACTTTCACATACATCTTGTAATTCCTTAGGATTAATCGTTGCTGTCAGAGATAACACTTTACACCACGAACCAGCTCCAAACAATTCATTCATAAACTCAGGAATCCGTTGGTAGAAAGGTCTAAAGCTTAATCCCCATTGACTAACGCAGTGAACCTCATCAACTACCATTAATGTAATAGAATCACGTCTCTTTCGCAAGCAATATTCAAAGTATCCATCTGTGCCAATCTTTTCTGGACTTACAAAGATAAAATCTGGTGTGAATTGGCCATTAGCATAGTCGGTTAACAATTGTACTTGTTGATTCGACTGAACCCCTCCATGCAATGTCAATACCTTGTACCCATGTTCCTTTATTTTTTGTGACTGTTCTTCCATTAAGGCAATCAAAGGTGATACAACAATCGTTGTTCCTCCACAAGCGAGGCCTGCCATCCAGTAGATGACAGATTTTCCACCTCCAGTTGGCATAATACAAAGGGTACTTCCTTTTTCTACAACATTAGAAATAACCTTCTTTTGAAAGTCTTTTAACTGAAATTGCATGTTGGGAAAGCGTTGTTGAAAGTCTTCCTCTACATTATACATAGTAGTATCCTCCTTGTTCGCTTGCACTTTGTAAGACTGCTATATCATCTTTATGAGTATCTGCTACAAACTGTAAGAAAGCATCTACAATTACATATCTGTAGTTTGGATCAATATAGGCATCTAATGTTTCTGCTTTTTCTTTTAACAATTTATAAATTTCAAATGCATAATAGTGAAAAAGCTTGTATGGATAATAATAGTTTTGTTGCGTAGTTACATTCTCTGCATCTATCATTAAAAATTCAGAATCTGTGACACATCCAAATGTTTTTTTACCACTTAAGTACCATAACGCCCATACAGCTGATCGACTTTTATTAGAAAATAACCCTGGATGCACCTTAAATAGCATATGCGTTTTAATACCACCACCGATGACTTTATACGCTGTATACTCACCTGTATCCAAGTCTTCCATGCCTAACGCCTTATAGTCCGTAATACTATCATATGTATTTGGATCATATTGTTCGGCATAAGTTTCCCCAAACAGGCATAGATTATAGACTATATCATTAAGATATTTTGCATCAGCTTTAGAAAAATCACTTCTATATTTATCTAGAGCCTTTGATTCCCGACTATTTAGGGTTTTACGTATAATTGGACATTCATTTTTAAGCACTTTTTGTTTAAATGTCGCTAAATCATCTTCATACTCTTCTAGCAATTCAAGATCAAAAATATTTATATAATCATCTCTATCACATTCAAATTCATCAATAGCAGTCTTCACTTTTTCTTTCAAACTAGGGTTCTCATTTAAAAACTGGTCAAAGTATAGTTCAAAATTCTTATTAATCTCTTTTACAACAGCTTGTATATGCTTTTCCTCGTAGCATACTTTTTCTACATGTTCCCCCTCATAGCAAAGACTCTCGCCGTATTGTTCATGCTTTAAATACATAAGCCCTCCTTGACACACTATACTAACAAACAATTTAATATCTCTTCTCATAGATATATCCCTATTATATATAAATTTTAAAATTTTGTCATACGACGCAATTTTGTAGTCTCCTCATAAAAAAAACATAAGCAAGATTACTTATACTATTACAATCAATAGCACATATAATCAAAACTTATGTTTTTTTACTTTTTCTATTCAATTATTTACTTTTCCAAAGAAAAGGATATCGCTGCAATCTCAATCCCTATGATAGGGGGAATCAAATCCCTCCCATTTTTATACTTCTTTTATATTAGTTTATTTGATTCCACAGCAAAGCACTCTACTTTTTCACACCATTTTTGAATTTTAACATTTTTTCGTCACACTCCTTAATTTTTTCCATTTCATGTATATAGAGATCTTTTATCTTGATATAATCCGAAAAAAAATCTTTTATAAATGTTGAACTCTTTACCATTTCAAGCAAACCTTGTCTTATACTATCTAAAGTTTCACCAAGATCTTCCTTCGCATTTCTAAATGTTTCTTCTGCTTCATGTTGCTTATATAATTTCCATAAGTCAAGTGCTGTTCCTAACAGCGATGTAACAGTAGTTAATGTATTTGCTAATTTAACTGCCCCCCAAGGTTGGAATTTAAGATATTTCCCTAAATCCACCCTCAAATATTTATTTGCCACCGACACAACACCATTTCGCATGTTAAGGATATCATTATTTGTAAAAACAGATCCTTTCAGAAACATATTAAAACCTGTTTTCCCCATGGATAGAATAGTCGAATCAAACTGATTCATGTCCGCAGAAAAATTGACCTGTGCACGTTCAATCTCACCATTGACTATTTGAATTTCTCTTCTAAATTTATTCTCTATTTTGGCATACATAACACAGCCATCTTTACCAATTTCAACGTCGATAAACTCTTGAATTGTTTCAAGACTACTTCCGCGAACTTGCAGCATTAAATCACCAAAATAAGCAATTATAAAATCAGTTAAACTTGATTGTGCATTTTGAATTTTCTTTCCTATTTCACTAAGATCCTTCTCAAAAGATTCACAATTCTCTCGATATTTTTCTAATACTTCACTTAAAGTATCACACTGTTCCATTACATTTTCCATATGTGTTTCTAAAATGTCTCGAATCACACTTTTTTGCATTTCATACACAATAGGGAAATAACCTCCATTATGATTTATTGCTTCAGCCGTAGCCATTTGCAAAGTCTCAATTCTAGATATGCGTTTAAACTCATCCCTATTCTCTAACCAATAGTCTAGCCCCATACCAAATGGGTTCGCCGCCACTCCTACAATCTGAATATCTGCTACTTCCTCTTCAGATAAAGATAATATATTTGTTAATCTACCTAGTACATTAGCTTTTTTTATGATTAGGTTTTCACGATAATCCTCATCATCGCCAATATCCGCAACCTCATCAAATCTGCTTAATACAAAAATAGTTCTTGGCAATAATCCTAATGTTCTAAAAAGCCATAGTAAATCCTCTTGATGGCTTTCCTTAATTGGATTTGCTGAATCCATTACGTACAGTACTAAATGAGCTTCACTAACATACTTCTTAGTAATATCTTTATATTTTTCTACTGAACCAAGATCTATATTATATTTCTCTTTTAAACCAAATAGCCCAGGTGTATCTATTAGCTCTATTTCATCATCTACAACATACACACATACTTCATCTGAAGATTCTTGCTGACTAATTTTCATAGATGATGTATCATATTTTTCCATCCAAGCTGCTGCAATAGTAGTCTTACCCTCAGAAAAACCACCTATTAAAGCAACTTTCAGACGGTTTCCATTCTGAATCATACCAACTACACTCTCTAACTTATTTTGAACCCCTAGACTAAATTCAACGCCTAAATCCAAACCTTCCTTTACAATACTGTTTAATTTATTTAAAAGACTTGTTGCTTTCTTTTGTTGTTCATTAAAATTCTTCAACGTGTTCTGATTACCCATTTTATATGACTCCTTTAATTTCTTTATTTAACTTAGTAAGCTCTTTAATTGCCCATTCGAGGTTTTTATTTATATTTCCCACAGTTTTTACTGGATCCTCTATAATGGAAGTTACCTCATCAAGATTCTTTCTTAAGTCTCGTTTCATTTTCTTTATCTCTTTTTCAATTACCTTATCGATATCATCTGCAACCTCTCTTATATTCTGATCAGCTGCTTTCCGTTGCTGGCTTTGTTTGTAACTTGAGCTGAACCATGACCGAACAGAACTCCATGTATTAACTAAAAAGCCCACAAAACTCGTAATAGCTACGATTGGATTTCCTGTTAATATTGCAACAGCTAGTCCTCCTAATGATGATAAAAACATACCCCATTTCACCCCGTTATCAATATCCATATTTAAATTTAATGAGTCTGTAGAACGAATAGCTAATTGAAGCTCCATAATAGCCTCTATATTCTCTTTATTTGTTTCTAGAATAGCTTTTATATCATTTTGAAATAAAGTTATCTCTTTTTCAAGTCGTACGGTCAGAATATTTTGTAAGTTTACCTGCTCGTTTTCAATAATTTTTTTGAGATAAGATTTTACATCATCATTGTCAATATTTTTATCTATTTTATTATAAATTTTATTTCGTACATTACGTTTAAAATCTGAAATCACATCACTCTTTATTCCATCCAATTTATTTTCAATAACAAGCATACTATTATTTAATTTTGTTGTAGAATCCTTTGCATTTTTCACTAATTTACTTTTCAATACTTCAAACTGCATTTTTTGTACTTGCACAATATTCTCTATAGCAGTTTGATTTGTCATACTAGCTTTATTATAGTTAGATTGAATTAT